>JAFUKO010000046.1 GCA_017473555.1 Ruminococcus sp.
ATGTGCCCTGTTTTTTTGTGTATTACATTATATCTTTTGCACGGCATTTGTAGTCTTCATCAATCTGTGCACTCCAGTCATCAGCCAGCGGTCTGCTTTCACGCACACTGCACACAGCTCTTGCCACTGAATCATAAACCACCTTTGTGCCCTTTTTGTCAGCGTTGTAGTTTACTGCTCTGTCGCTGTCGATGCCGTATCTGCGGGCGGTTTCTACTGCGTCGATGTTAGCGCCGATGAAAAGAAACTCCCAGCCGTGCTCTGACTTTTGACGCTGTATCATCTTTTTGACCTGATCACTGCTGTAAATTTTGCTTGCATTCTCCATACCGTCAGTTGTGATAACAAACATAGTCTGCTGTGGCACATCATCTACTCTAGCGTACTTGTGAATATTGCTGATGTGTTTTATCGCAGAGCCTAAAGCATCAATCAAGGCTGTGCAACCTCTGACTGTATAGTCGCTGTCTGTCATCGGCTTTATATCATTGAGTTTAACTCTGTCGTGGAGCACCTCGCTTACGTTATCAAAAAGCACAGTGGACACATAGCACTCGCCATCTACCTTTCGCTGTTTTTCAATCATGGCGTTGAATCCGCCGATTGTATCACTCTCCAAGCCTGCCATTGAACCGCTACGGTCAAGTATAAATACGAGTTCAGTAATATTGTTTTTTGTCATAACAATCTCTCCTTAAAGTAAAGTCATAAATTAAAGTGGCTGTAAGTTTTACCTTACAACCACATTATAGCTAGTATGTATTCACTTTTGGTCAATCAGCGATTTACCGCTGTGTTCTCATTTCAATATTGATTATCTCATACTTTTGCTGTATGCTATGAGTATATAAATTCAGTTATCAGGAGCACAGTATGACAGTAAAACTATTTTTTAATGCGTTAGCAAAATTCACACTAGGCGTTATCCTTGTGGGACTGCTGATATTCTTACCGGCAGGTACCTTTTCATATTTTAACGGCTGGCTGTTTATGGCGATTTTATTTATCCCCATGTTTATTGCTGGCATCGTGATGATGTTCAAAAACCCCCTACTTCTCAGCAAGCGACTGAGTGCCAAAGAAAAGCAAAAAGAACAAAGTGTAGTGGTAAAGCTCAGCGATCTGATGTTTATCGCAGGGTTTGTTGTGGCAGGACTCGGATATCGTTTTAGTTGGTACAGCTTGCCGACAGGTGTTTCAATAGGTGGAGCAGTAGCGTTTTTGGTGGCATATGTGCTTTATGCAGAGGTGCTCAGAGAAAACACCTATCTGAGTCGCACTATCGAGGTGCAGGAAAACCAGAAAGTCATAGACACAGGCTTGTACTCTGTGGTAAGACATCCGATGTACAGCGTGACCTTGTTGCTGTTTTTATCAATGCCGATTGTGCTCGGTTCTCTGTATTCTTTTATCATCTTTTTATCATATCCGCTCATAATCGCCAAGAGAATAAAAAACGAAGAAGAGCTCCTTGAAAAAGAGCTTAACGGCTACCGTGAGTACAAACAAAAGGTAAAGTACCGTCTGATACCTTTTATCTGGTAAAGCTGAAAGCTTAATCATCTACACCGCACCTACATAGCAATTAAGCCTACACTTTTGCTGTATGCTAAGATACAGCAAAAAACGGAGAGTGAAATTTATGGAACTGAGCGAAAAGCTCGTACAACTGAGAAAACAAAAGGGCTTTACACAGGAAGAGCTTGCACAAGCCTTGTACGTTTCCCGTACCGCCGTTTCAAAATGGGAATCAGGCAGAGGCTATCCGAGTATTGACTCGCTGAAATCAATCGCAAAGCTGTACTGCGTTTCTATTGATGAGCTGTTATCAAACGAAGAACTCATCACAGTGGCTCAGACAGATGTCAAAGAAAAAGAGAAGAAAACGCACACGGTTATTTTCGGACTTATTGACTGTATGGTGGGACTTATGATGTTCCTGCCGTTTTTCAGACAACAACTGGACTCCCGATATGTATCGGTTTCGATATTGCAGTTAACTGACATTTCGGCATATATGAAGATTCTGTACATCGTGGTGATAGCTTTATCGGCCTTTTTCGGAATACTGCAACTCACCTTACAGAATGTCGAAAACTCTTTGTGGCAGAAATCAATGAACTACACATCCATAATTTTAAGCACTTTGGGACTACTGTGCTTTATTCTCAGCAACCAGCCTTACGCCGGAGTTTTTCTGCTGTTTATCCTTATTATCAAGGGTTTTCTGGCTTTAAAATC
The DNA here is from genome assembly GCA_017473555.1 of Ruminococcus sp. GTDB lineage: Bacteria > Bacillota > Clostridia > Oscillospirales > Acutalibacteraceae > Ruminococcoides. The sequence continues at coordinate 2,242 of JAFUKO010000046.1, forward strand.
ACGATGACACCAAGCGTGTCGTAGTTGTTACCCAGCGTTTCTTGAGTATCTACGCTCCTTATCTCATACTGATTACGGACAAACGTCCGCATCAAAGGATAAGGAGCTTTTATTATGCAAAGAAACACTAAAAGAAATTTTACTATCACTGCCACTTTTTTCATACTGTTTTCGGTATTTACCATGCTGGTTATGTTTGTGGATGTCAGAGCAATCGGTCCTTATGGCTCTTCCGTTGGACTTGCAGGTGTTAACCAATATGTATGGAACATAACAGGCGTAAATATGATATGGTACCATATCACCGACTGGCTGGGTTTTGCAGGAATTTTCACTGCACTGGGATTTTCTGTGCTGGGACTTATACAGCTCATAAAAAGAAAGAGTTTAAAAAAGGTCGATGCAGATATATACATTCTGGGGGCGTTTTATATTCTGGTAATAGCTTTGTACTGCTTTTTCGAAACATTCATTGTCAATTACAGACCTGTGCTTATCAACGGATATTTAGAGGCGTCGTATCCATCTACACACACGATGATTATCTGCTCGATAATGGGAACAGCTATTTTACAATGGAGAGATAGAATACACAACAAACCTTTACAAATTACGTTGATTGTACTATCCATAGCAGTTATCTTCATAACAGTAGCAGGCAGGCTAATAAGTGGAGTGCATTGGTTTTCTGACATAATCAGCGGTCTTTTTCTGAGCGGTACGCTGGTTATGCTTTACTATTCGTGTGTAAGGCTTGCAAAAGATAAGCATCACACATCATAAATTTGATATTTTAGTATACAACAAAACACAGGGTATCGTGCAACACGACCGCCCTGTGTTTTTACTTTGTGTTATTTACTTTTAAAGCTTAGAATACAGCGTTTCCTGGTCATAGCTGAAAAGTATTGAGTCAATTTCTAAAACATCGTAGATTCCGTTTTGCAGACAGTACATAATTATCACATCAAACAGCGAGCTGTTTGACAGCACGAAGCCGACAGATTCAAGCAGACTCTGTGTTTCCTCAAGCGTAAGGCGTAACGATATCGCAAAGGAAATCGCCGTCTTTTTGTTAGGCTTGTAGTGCTTGTCGTTCATAATCTTGTACCACGTCTGCTTGCTGACATTAGCCTTTTTGTAGCACTCGACATCGCTCATACCTTTGAGGTCAATGAGCTTTAACAGTTTTACGACAAAGCCTTCGTCGAGCTTTATATAATCGTCTATATCACACGGCTTTTTCTCGCATACGCTACACTCATAAGCATCTTCTACAGCTAATGGTCTATGCGACATACCTCCCATAGACGGAGCACGCATCTGTGTCGGCGGGAAAAGCCCTCTTTCTCTGCGATTTGTTGTACGTTCTGAGTAACGCTGGTTATACGAATGAGTGATAGCGTAGTTATCATCAATAAAGCACTTAATATCGCCCATCAACTTCTTGCTGAGCGAAAACGCAGTTTTATCAAACACAACAAGATAGACCATCATCTCACACGTAAACAAAAAGTGGCTGATAGCCTGTATCGCAATCTTCAGAACACTGTCCTTTGGATATCCGTATGTGCCTGACGAAATCAGCGGAAACGCCACACTCTCGCATCCGTTATCTTTTGCAAGAGCCAACGCATTAAAATAGCAAGACATAAGCAGTCTGTCTTCTCCCGTATTGCCACCATTGTACACAGGTCCTGCGGTATGTATGACGTATTTTGCCTTGAGTTTGTACGCAGGGGTAATAACCGCCTCTCCCACATCAATATGTCCGATGGATTTGCAGGCGTTAAGCAGCTCTTTACCCGCACAGGTATGTATAGCTAAATCAAGCCCTCCCGTAGGATTCAAATCCTCGTTTGTCGGATTTATTATTGCATCACATTCAATTTTTGTTATATCCTGTCTGATAATCTGCAGTGGCATAATATCACCTCAAGCTGATTTTACATTTCTATAGTATCACATATCCGAGTCACAATCAAATACAAAAAAGCCCCACTGATAACAGTGGGGCTCTGTTTTAAAATATACTACTGCTAAATCAGCTGACTATTTAATTGGGCGCTGTCAGTTATTATGCAAGCTCAATCAACGTGGTATTTTTCACCGCCCATAGGAGTGAGATAACCTACGTTTCCTGTTGAGTCCAGTGCATTAAGACCAAAGCTGTACTTCTCGTAATTCTTAATATCGAGAGTGATAGTGTTGGCTGTTGTACTCTTGACTATGGTTTCTTTTCCGTTTTCATCAAAGTAAGAAACCCAGACTTTAGTCGCACCTGTGTCCTGAGGCCAGCTTAGAGTTACCGTATCGCTGTCTACAGGAGCGAATGTGATGAAATTATCATCAGAATAAGGCATTCTTACCCCACTACTGATGTAGTTAACTGTTGCCTGTTTGCCTGTCTGAGGGTCGTTGTACAACGCTACAACCGAGAAGAAATAATACTGACCCGGTTCTCTCCACTTGATGGTATAGGTTGTATCTGTGGTTGATGACCATGTAGTCCACTTTGACAGGTCGGTTGTACTCTTTGTGGTTGTGGAGTAAATTACCCAGTACTTCACCGCATTCTCAAACTCAGGCCAGCTGAGAGTAGCCGTGGTCGAAGTGACATCAGTAACCACGGTGGTGATTACATCACCTGATGTAGTGAAAACTTCTATGCCAGGGCACGCATCTGCCTCGCCCAAAGCCAACACGCCGTTTGATAAAATAGCCGGAACGACCTTAAAGTAGTAGGATTTTTCAGGCTGAAGATTTCTGACGGTATACTCAAGTTCTGTTGTAGAACCGTAAACATAGAACGGACCGTTTTCTTCATATGCTTTATATACCCAGTACTTCACAGCGCCGTCCACAGCCTCCCACGAAAGGTCTACTGTAGTTGTTGATGGTGTTGCTTTTAAAGTATCAACTATAACAGGCTTGAGAGTTGTAAACTCTACTGCTGTTGCATCAGCAAGCTTCATCATCGATCCATCTGCAAAAGTAGCAATAACCTTAACCTGGTATGTCGTATTACCAAGTAGGCTTCCGACAGTCGCTTTTGTAGAGGTTGATGACTTATATACTTTCCATGAGCCTTTGCTTTCGTCATACTTGTATATCCAGTATTTTACCGCACCATCTGCAGCATCCCAGCTAAGCACTGCGTTTGATGACGCAGGTTCAGCTTTGATATTTTCAACCTTGGTTGGTTTAGCAGGAGCTTGTGTAGGAGCTTGTGTAGGAGCTTCTGTCGGAGCTTCTGTTTCTTCTACTGTTCTTTTAATAACCGTGAAGTAGTAATATGACCACGATGAGTTTCCTTCTGGTCTGAAGTAGACATCACATAAACCAGCCTTTGGAGAGCCGATTTCGTAATTATCTCCTGTGCTGTTATACCACTCGGTTATTTCTGTTCCGTCGTAGTGC
>JAFUKO010000047.1 GCA_017473555.1 Ruminococcus sp.
ATGCTAAAGATACCATTGGGTCGTCTGACTTTACTTTTTCATCATGGTTAGCGTATAAAAACAGACTTTTCCACAGTCTGCCTGCCTGTTCATCGGTAAGATGTGCGAGTATAGTATCGTTGTCAAAATAACACTGAAAGAATTTCGGCTTTTTCATATATGTACCTCCTGAAATTATTTGTAAAATAAAAACCCCTTCCACTTATAGGCTAAAAACGCAAAAAGTTGCATATTTCTATGCAACTTTTGGTGTAAAAAACTTTGAATTTTTTGTAAACATTTTCGCTGTTACCTTATGTAACAAGTCCGAATGATACCGAGATGGCGTTGTTTATTTCTTTCATAGAATTATTATCGACCGTGCCCATCTTCTCTTTGAGCCGTTTTTTGTCAATCGTCCTGACCTGCTCGAGCAGTACAACGCTGTCTTTAGCAAGTCCGCTTGTGTGAGCGGTGATTTCAATGTGAGTCGGTAGCTTTGCTTTTGTCTGCTGACTTGTGATAGCCGCCGCTATAACAGTAGGTGAGTAGCGGTTGCCGACGTCGTTTTGTACAATCAGCACAGGTCTGATACCGCCTTGCTCCGAGCCTATCACAGGGCTTAAGTCTGCGTAGTAAATATCTCCTCGCTTAATGTTCAAGCTGTTTTCACTCCGAATAATTTATTGTACTAATAGTCTTGTCAGTTTTTAAAGCTTTATTCTTTACTACATAATATTTCGGTGCGATTATTTTGTGAATTTTAACATACGTTGCATATAAATCGTAGGGGACGGGTCTGTGTGCCCTACCGAGACGGTACGTCATAAATGCCGTACCCTACGGGTGGTAAACAAACGTGGGTGTTGAAATCGTAGGGGAGGGTCTGTGTGCCCTCCCTAAACGGTACGTTGTTTATACAATCCCTCCACCACTATCGTGGTCCCCCTCCCTTTACACAAGGGAGGCATATAAGAGGCAGAAAGGTTGATGTTGAAATCGTAGGGGACGGGTTATCCGTCCCGAAAAATTGGTGCTGATGCACGGCGGGTCGTCGAGTCGCCGACCCCTACGGATGTGGCAGAAACGTTGTATATAAATCGTAGGATTTGGCGTTCACGACAAACCGCCTAAACGGTACGTCAAAAATTGCGTACCCTACGGCTGGTAAACAAACGTTGGTGTTGTATTCGTAGGGGAGGGTCTCTGTGCCCTCCCGAGACGGTACGTCAAAAATTGCGTACCCTACGGATTTGGCAGAAACGAAGATAATAAATCGTAGGGGACGGGTCTCTGTGCCGATGTAATATATAACAAATGTATTCGCTAACATATCAACGTTATCTTACGCAAACAAAAAAGCTCCCGCTTTTTATCAGCGGAAGCCTCTAAATGTAATATTAAACGCAACTGCAATCACACATAACTGCGGTCGATTGTCAGCACAACAAAGTAGTTTTCCCAGCGCTCTGACACTAACTGCTGGATTTTCTCCTTAATCTCTTTGTCACTCATTTTGATTTCAAACGGTACTACCACGTCGAAAATCAGGTTTGTGTGAGTAGAGCCTGGCACCATTCGAAAATCGTGGATTGTAGCGTCTTTGTGAAACTGTGTGATGAGCTTATATACTTCGTCTTTAGTCTGTCTTGTGCTTTCGTTATGTATGTCGATAGGGTCCATATGGATTGTCGTTTCGATAGACAGCTTATCGTACAAATCCTTTTCGATAGTATCAATCGCATCGTGGATTTCGTAGATATCAAGCGAGCCGTCAACCTCGGCGTGTAGCGAGATAATCTGTCTGCCAGGGCCGTAATCGTGTACAACCATATCGTGTATGCCCTCTACGATGTCATAGCTCATAACAAGAGAGTACACCTTTGTGACAAGCTCCTCGTCAGGCTTTGTACCAAGAAGCGGAGCGAGTGTGTCTTTAGCAGAGGTGATGCCTGCGTACATAATGAACAGCGATACAAGTATACCGCAGTAGCCGTCAATGTTGATGCCTGTAAACTTTGTGAATATCATAGACAGCAGTACAACAAAGGTAGCAACCGAGTCTGTGACACAGTCCATAGCGGTGGCTTTCATACCTGCTGAGTTAATCTTTTTGCCGATAGAATTGTTGTAGAAAAACATATACAGCTTGACACAGATTGAGGCGATGAGGATGATCATAGCGAGTATACTTGTGTCAACAGCCTGAGGGTTGAAGACCTTGTCGATAGATGTTGTGAACAGCTCAAACGCAACCACGATAATTGCGACAGAAATGCCTAGTCCCGAGAGATACTCGATTCTGCCGTGACCAAACGGATGGTTTGTGTCGGGCTTCATACCTGCAAATTTAAAGCCGATGAGGGAGATGAATGATGAACCTGCATCGCTTAAGTTGTTGAACGCATCCGCTGTGATAGCGATGGATGCGCTTATCACACCGGCAAAGTATTTGAACACAAAGAGTAAGATGTTCAGAAAAATGCCGACACTACTGCACAGCACACCCAACGCTCTGCGAGATTTCCCTTCGTCATCAGTGTTTTTGATAAAAAGTTTTTTGAGCAGACCTATCATAATGAACTCCTTAATTAAAAAATCTCCTAAATTATACCATAAACTTTGAAATTTTCAAACTAAAGGTGTATAATGCCTTTTGGAAGTGATGTATATGAAAATAAAAAGTAAAAACAAAGCTATACTTTTTTTGATAACATCGGCGTTTTTCTTCTCGCTGATGCTGGTGTTTGTGAGGTTGTCGGGTGATTTGCCGACATTCCAGAAAATGTTTTTCCGCAATCTTATTGCCGCGGTAATTGCTTTTATAATTCTTGTTAAGAATAAAACGTCCTTGCTACCGCACAGCACTAAGAACCTGCCGTTTCTTATAATGCGTACACTATTCGGACTGATGGGCGTGTTCTGTAATTTCTACGCAGTTGACCATCTGCTACTTAGTGACGCCTCTATCTTAAACAAGATGTCGCCGTTTTTTGTGATAATATTCTCGTACTTTATACTAAAGGAAAAGCCGAGCTTTGTACAGATACTCGCGGTTGTCATAGCCTTTGTGGGAGCTTTGTTTGTGATAAAGCCGAGCTTTCACAATGCCGATTTAGTCTCATCGCTCATCGGATTCTCTGGCGGTATGCTGGCTGGTATAGCTTATGCGTGTGTGAGAAAAAGTACCATAGGCGGTGAGCACAGCTCGTATGTAGTGTTCTTTTTCTCGTTTGTGAGCACGGTTATACTGGTGCCGTTTACACTTTATTACTACGAACCTATGAGTGTGTACCAGCTTTTTATGCTGTTGCTCGCAGGATTTGCTGCAGCGGGTGGTCAGTTTATGATAACTCTTGCGTACAAAAACGCACCGTCAAAGGAAATCTCTGTCTACGATTTTTCACAGATTATTTTTACAGCTTTCTTCGGCTTTGTGATTTTTGAGCAGGTGCCTGATGTGTATTCTGTGATAGGCTATGCAATCATCGTTTTAATGGCGGTGCTGAGCTTTTTGTATTCCAACAAGCTGATGTTTTTTAAAAGTAAATAGATAAAAATTATGGCGAGCCTGCAAACTGTAGCAGACTCGCCTTTGTTGTTATTGAATGTAGATATGAATCGTAGGGGAGGGTCTCTGCGCCCTCCCGAAAAGATACGTCAAAAATTGCGTACCCTACGGGTGATGAACAAACGTTGATGATGAAATCGTAGGGGACGGCGACCTCGACGTCCCGAAAACGGTACGTTGTTTATACAATCCCTCCGCCTCGCAGTGATCGGCACCTCCCTTTACACAAGGGAGGCTTTTTTGATGATTCAACGTTTAATACGGTACGTCAAAAATGCCGACCCCTACGGATGTGGCAGAAACGAAGATAATAAATCGTAGGGGACGGGTTCCCCGTCCCGAAAAAATTGGTGCTGACGCACACGGGCGACCAATGAGTTTCCCCTATTAGGGGAAGTGGCGTGTAACGCCGAAAGGGTTGCCGACCCTGCTTAAGGGTCGCCCCTACAAGTGGAACAGAAGCGTTACAGATAAATCGTAGGGGAGGGTCTGTGTGCCCTCCCGAAAAGATACGTCAAAAATGCCGTGCCCTACGGATGGGAAAGAAAGGTCGATGTTGAAATCGTAGGGGTCGGCGTCCTCGACGACCCGCAACAATTATACGTCAAAAATGCTGTACCTACTTTTTCTTTTGATACGGGGTATCGTCTAAAGGTAATTTGGTACGCAATTTCCTGTCACGATTATAGTACGCTAAAGCCACAGCAGGTGGGGTAGGGATGGAGCAGATTTCGCCGATACCTTTCGCACCGAATGCTAATGTTGTATCAGGCTTTGACACTATGATTGACTCAACTTCTGGGGTCATATCTGCACGGAAAAGTCCGAGTGAGCCGAGCTTTTTGAGTGGCTTGCCGTCTTTAAGCGGAAAGTCTTCAGTCAGCGAATACCCAAGACTCATCACAACACCGCCCTCAATCTGACCCTCGACAGCTTTCGGGTTAACAGGAGTGCCGACATCGTGGGCGGCAACAACCGTCTTTACTCTGTTGTCATCGTCAAGAATAACAAGATGTGTGGCGTAGCCGTATGCGATGTGGCTGACAGGGTTTTGCTTGTCTGAGCCTATTTTATCTGTCACACCTGTGTATTCGCCTAAGTATTCTTTGCCGTTTAATAGGTCGAGCGAGCCGTATTTTTCAATATCAGCCTTTAACATCTTAGCCGCTCTTACTGCCGCCTCACCAGTAAACAAAGTCTGGCGTGAGGCTGTAGTGTTACCGGCATTAGGAGCGGAGCTTGTGTCAGGGGTGCAGTATTTTATCTTGTTTATGTCAACGCCGGAGCTTTGGGCTATCATCTGCACCTGCACAGTGCCCATACCCTGACCGATACAAGCGGCGCTGGAGTGTACCATAACCTCGCCGTTTTCTACCGTGATTTTGCATCTGCCTGTGTCAGGAACACCGACACCCAGACCGCTGTTTTTGATAGCGCAGGCTATACCGCAATCAGGGTTTTGCTCGTATATCTCACGCACTGCATCGAGCGTTTCGATTAACGCTGTTGACTTGTCGGCAATCTGTCCGTTAGGGAGAATGTCATTAGGTTTGAGTGCGTTTTTATATCTCATTTCAAATGGGGAGATGCCTACCATTTCTGCGAGCTGGTTAATATTCTGCTCTGTCGCAAAACAGCTCTGTGTCACGCCAAATCCACGGAATGCTCCTGCAGGCGGATTGTTTGTATACACAGCCGTACCCGTGATGTCGATTACCTGATAGTTGTACGGACCTGCGGCGTGAGTGCACGCACGCTGTAGCACAGGACCGCCCAAAGATGCGTAAGCACCTGTGTCGGAAATTATGCTCGCTTTCATAGCGGTGAGCTTTCCGTTTTCATCACAAGCTGTGGTAAATTCCATCTCCATAGCGTGGCGTTTCGGATGTATCAGTAGGCTTTCATCTCTGGTGAATTTCACTTTGACAGGTAAGCCTGTTTTATATGCTAAGATTGCGGCGTGGTGTTGCACGCTCATATCCTCTTTAACGCCAAAGCCACCGCCTACCATAGCCGCTGTTACACGCACCTTGTCTGTCGGTAAACCCAGAGCCTCGGCACATTCTTTCTGAGTCTGGTATATACCCTGATCGCCGCTGTGAATGTGAACTCCACCGTCCTTAGTAGGTAGTGCCACCGCACATTCAGGCTCCATAAAAGCGTGGTCAGTAAACGGCACGCTGTAGTGAGTAGTTACCTTGTACTTGCTGTTTTTGATAACCTCGTCAGCGTTGCCGCGGACTAAGTGTTCGGTTGAGAGTATGTTGCCACTTTGATGTACAAGTGGGGCGTTTTCTTTTAACGCATCGGTTGGGGAGAATACGGCAGGAAGTTCTTCGTATTCTACCTTTATAGCTTTCTTTGCTTCTTCGACAATCTCTCTTGTTTTGCCTGCAACTAAAGCTATAGCATCGCCTAAGTAGTGGGTTATACCGCCCTTAGGAATGAGCACATCCCAGTCCTTTTTTAAGTGACCGATTTTCTGATTTCCGTCTAAATCATCGGCTGTGATAACGGCGACAACACCGTCGATTTTTAAAGCATCGGTGGTATCAATCTTGAGCACTCTTGCACGAGGGTATTTGCTCCTAAGTGCAGAGCCGTATATCATATTGTCATAGTATATGTCGTCAGCGTAAAGAGCTGTACCGAGCGTTTTGTCTACCGCATCAACTCGGTGCATACTCTCACCTAAGAGTCCTGTGAATTCGGTTTTTGGCACATCTTTGTGCTCTCTGAGAATCTGAGCCGATAGCATAATCGCATCTATAATCTTCTTGTATCCTGTGCAACGGCAGAGGTTGTTTCTGATAGCTTTTTGCACATCAAGACGTGTTGGGTTTAGGTTAGTGTCAATCAAAGCTTTTGCACACAGTACCATACCGGGTATACAGAAACCGCACTGTACTGCACCGCAGTGTGAAAAAGCGTAGGCGTATACCTGCTTTTCGTAGCTTGACAGCCCCTCTGTGGTAAGTATGCTCTTGCCGTCGAATTTTTCGACAGAGAACAAGCACGCTTTTGTAGGCTTTGAGTCAACAAGCACTGTACAGGTTCCGCACGCACCCTGAGAACATCCGTCCTTGACCGATGTTAGTTTCAGAGTATCACGCAAAAACCTCATCAACGTGACGTTTTCTGTTATATTGTACTGTATGTTGTTTATTGTCAGAGTAGCCATATCATACCTCTGTGTTTTGTAGATTTTCTAAATCTTCCTTTGTATCTATATCGGAGAGCTCGTCGGGGTGGTGTGCACAAAACAGCTTTAGCCTATCCTCGTGCTGTCTTATTACCGTGTTACCGCCGTGGTCTTCGCTCAGCTTTCTAAGCTCAGGATAAAACTCTTTTGGAAAAACACACGGATTGCCTCTTACACCGTTGTAGCTCATACCGACTATATAGTCAGAGTTTTCTTTGTAAAACTGTAGCATCTGCGACACGCTGTCTTTTCTCAGCAGTGGTTGGTCAGACACCATAAACATAATCGCATCACAGTCATATAGCTCATCGATGCCGAGCTTTATCGTGTGGCTGATGCCGTAGTCAGGATGCTTGTTTTTAATGCCTGTGAATCCATACCTGTGGGCTTTGTCGATAACCTCACTATACTGTGAAACTACGGCGACTTTGTATAATTTGTCAACAGGTATTGCGTTTAAAGCTCTGTCAATCAGGCTGATGCCGTTGAGTTTCTTGTTCAGTTTGTTATCACCAAAACGTTTGGCGTTGCCTGATGCCATCAGCACACATCCGATTTTAAGTTCCATAAAAACACATCCTACTACGTTTATTTTATCAAATGATATTATGCGTTGTCAATAAAACAGATACTCAATCTCCTCATATAATACCCATATTTTTCAAGAAAATATATAAAAAACCTCTTTAAAAATACGCTACTATATGTTATAATAACCAAAGTATAAGGAAGAGTGTATGCTTTTACTATATAGGAGGCGAGATTTATGGTAGTAGGAAAGAGCGTCAAAAGAATAGATGCTTTCGATAAAGTTACCGGCAGAACAAAGTACACAGATGATTTGTGTGACAAAAGTGCATATATCGCTAAGGTGCTTCATTCTACTATAACTCACGGAAAGGTGCTGTCTGTTGATACTACCGAAGCTGAAAAAATCGACGGCGTAGTTAAGATTGTGACCTGCTTTGACGTACCAAAGGTGTATTTCCCTACAGCAGGACATCCGTGGTCAACCGACGTGTCGCATCAGGATGTAGCAGACAGACTGCTGCTCACTGATACAGTCCGCTTTTACGGTGATGATATAGCCGCTGTCGTAGCTGAAAACGAAGTAGCAGCACAACAGGCACTCAGAGCTATCAAAGTAGAGTACGAGGAATATCCGTTTGTGCTTGATGTACAGGAGGCTATGAGCGATACTGCTCCGCTTTTACACGAGAGTTTTCCTAACAATATCTTAGGTCACTCCGCTCAAAGTGTCGGAAATTATGAAGAAGCCATAAAAGAAGAGGGTTTAATAAAATTTGACAACTGGTACGATACACCGACAGTCCAGCACTGTCATATCGAAAACCACGTCTGCTACGCAAGTATGGAAAACGGCAGATTGACTGTTGTCACCTCCACACAGATTCCGCACATTGTCCGTCGTGTTGTCGGTCAGGCACTCTCTCTTGATTGGGGTAAGATAAGAGTTGTAAAGCCGTACATCGGCGGTGGTTTTGGCAACAAACAGGATGTGCTGTACGAACCGCTTTGTGCTTATCTTTCGACAGTAGTCGGTGGCAGACTCGTAAAAATTGACTCATCAAGAGAAGAAACCTTTGTGTGTCAGCGAGTACGTCACGCAGTAAGAAGCCACATTATAACCTACACAAAACCTGACGGCACCTTTGTAGCTAGAAAGCTCGAGCTTTTCTCAAATCAGGGAGCTTATGCGTCCCACGGACATTCAATCGCCGCAAAAGGTATGGGATGTTTTAGACAGCTTTATCCTTGCCCTAATGTAGAGGCTGAGTGCTACACAGTGTTCACAAACCGCCCTGTAGCAGGTGCGATGCGTGGCTATGGCATACCGCAGGCTATGTTCGCTGTTGAAAGCCAGATTGACGATATCGCAAAAGGTCTTAATATGTCACCGCTTGAGATTAGACAGAAGAACCTTATGCCGGTCGGCTACAAAGACGATTTTTCAAAGAACGTCAACTATTTTGATTCTTTCAACCAGTGTATTGAAAAGGCTAAAAAATACATCGATTACGATAGAAAAATTGAAGAATATAAAAACCAGAGCGGTAATATCCGCAAAGGCGTTGGTATGGCAGTGTTCTGGTACAACACCGCCGTATGGCCTATCAGCTTAGAGTCATCATCAAGCCGTATGGTGCTTAATCAGGACGGCTCAATCAGCCTCCAGCTCGGTGAAACCGAGATTGGTCAGGGTGCTGACACAGCCTTTGCACAGATGGCGGCTGACTCTGTCGGACTCACACTTGATAAGGTCAACGTTATATCGTGTCAGGACACCGACGTCACACCGTTTGGCACAGGTGCTTATGCATCACGTCAGACCTACGTAGGCGGTCTTACTATAAAACAGACAGGCGAGATGTTAAAGAAGCGTATCCTTGATTATGCGTCAAAGCTCAGCGAAATCGATATAAACGAGCTTGATATCGTTGATAATAATATTGTGGTGACAGCTGACAACAAAGTCGTTATGACTGTAGGAGAGCTTGCAACCACCGCTCTTTACAGTATGGATGATAGCCGTCACATCACAGCAGAAAGCACATACCAGATTAAATCGAATGCGTATTCATTCGGATGTTGTTTTGCAGATGTCGAGGTCGATATCCGTGCGTGCAAGGTGAAAATCCTTGACATCATCAACGTCCACGATTGCGGTAAGCTCATAAATCCACAGCTAGCAGAAGCTCAGGTTCACGGCGGTATGTCCATGGGTATAGGCTACGCACTATCTGAACAGGAGCTGTTTGACAGCCGTAGTGGTCGCACACTAAACAACAACCTGCTTGACTATAAATTATCCACATTTATGGACCATCCGCACTTGGAGGCTCAGTTTGTCGAAAACGCAGAGCCTACATCAGCATTCGGAACAAAAGCTCTGGGCGAGCCTCCGGCTTGTCCTGTAGCACCTGCTATCCGTAACGCTGTGCTTCACGCTACTGGCGTAGCAATAAACACAGCACCGATGACACCACACGTTCTGTTTGAAGAGTTTTCAAAGAACGGACTTATCTAAGGAGGCGAGATTATGTATGATATCAAAGCTTTATACGAAGCTTCAAGCGTAGAAGATGCGATAAAACTACGCTTAGAGCATCCCGATGCTCAGATTCTCGCAGGTGGCAGTGACGTGCTGGTGCAGATTCGTGAGGGTAAGCGTGCAGGAAAAGAGCTCATCAGCATATATATGATTGATGAACTTCGTGGAGTGACACTTACTGACAGTGGTGATATACGCATCGGCTCACTGACAAGCTTTTCACATATTACTAAAAACGAGATTGTTAAGAAATATATAAACGTGCTCGGCGAAGCTGTCGATATGGTCGGCTCGCCACAGATTCGAAACATCGGCACAATCGGTGGCAACACCTGTAACGGTGTTACATCTGCCGATTCTGCGTCAACGCTGTTTGCACTTGATGCCCTTGTGGAGCTCACAGGTAGTAGCGGTAAGCGTATTATCCCAATCTCTGATTTTTACATCAAAGCGGGCACGGTTGACATCAAGCCTGACGAAATCCAGACAGCTATTATAATTCCACAGGAGAAATATGACGGCTACAAGGGACACTATATAAAATACGCTATGCGTAACGCCCTTGATATCACAACCACTGGCTGTTCGGTCAACGTAAAACTGTGCGATGACAAGAAAGTTTTTGAAGATGTTAGAATCGCATACGGTGTAGCAGGACCAATCCCTATGCGTGCCAAAACAGCCGAAGCGTTCATAAAGGGCAAGGCTGTAACAGAAGACACCGCACTGGAGTTTTCAAAACAGGTGTTGAATGATATCAACCCACGAGATAGCTGGAGAGCATCAAAGGCATTCCGTCAGCATTTAGCTACAGAACTTGCGTATCGTGCACTAAAAGAGTGTGTGAAACTATGTGGAGGTGAGATGTAATGGCACAGTACAAATTAGTCAGATGTACCATCAACGGCAAAGAAGTTGAGCAGATGGTCGATGTGCGTGCATCTCTCACCGATATGCTCAGAAACGACTACCGTATGACTTCTGTCAAGAAAGGTTGCGAAGTAGGTGAGTGCGGTGCGTGCAACGTGCTTATCGACGGCGAGTGCTTTAACTCGTGTATTTACCTTGCAGTGTGGGCAGATGGCAAGCATATCCGCACCCTTGAGGGTCTTATGAGTAAAGACGGCGAGCTGTCCGATATCCAGCAGGCGTTCATTGACGAAGCCGCTGTACAGTGCGGATTCTGCACCCCTGGTGTTATTATGTCCGCTGTAGAGATTTTGGAGAGTGGCAGAGATTACACAGACGATGAGCTTCGAAAACTGCTCTCAGGACATCTGTGCCGTTGCACAGGATATGAAAATATCCTGCGTGCAGTCCGCAAAACTCTGGACAAAAGACTGGGCAAGGTATAATATGCCTGACAGTAAAAGTAATGTAAAATTGCACCCAAAGCTCACTTTGCAGTTTTTTACAAGTGAAAAATGCTTTGGACCTGGGGTTGCGATTTTACTCGAGAAGATAAAAGAGTACAATTCTATCTCAAAAGCGTGTGCACAAATAGGTATGTCATACTCAAAGGCGTGGACCATCATAAAGCGTGCTGAAGCTAATTTAGGCTTCAAGCTTTTAGAGTCAAAGACCGGCGGAGTAGACGGAGGCGGTGCGACTCTTACAAAGAGTGCACAGCGCCTGCTATCTGAATTTCGTATGTGCGAAAAAGAGCTTAATGATTTTTGCGATGTTAAATTCAGCGAGCACTTTTCGTGGATAGATGATAATGCTAATATAGAATAATAACTCACCGATATGTCAGTGTACTTGTGTGCATTGACATATTGTTTGAGTACGTTATATTTTTGTAAGAATAACTAATTGTAAGAATAACTATGATTTCAGACCTGCTTAATATAAAAAAGGGTGTCACATCCGTTATCGGTGGCGGTGGGAAAACCACCTTGCTTAATACTCTGGCAAATGAGCTTATATCAAAAGGCACGGTGATAATCACCACCACAACCCATATTATGCCAAATGAGGTTTTTCACAATGTGATTGACGATACCATAAGTCTTTTACATCTTAGCGAGCAGTTAAGAGAGCATAAGTGCATCTGCCTTGGAAGTATTAGTGACAACGGCAAGCTGTGTACGACTTCACATACATTCGATGACCTGTGCAGTATAGCTGACTATATACTGGTCGAAGCCGACGGCTCAAAGCACCTACCGCTTAAAGCACACCTTGACTTTGAACCCGTGCTACCTTTCGAGTCAACTCAGGTTATATCAGTTGTCGGAGTGGATGCAGTAGGCAAAAAGCTTGAAGATGCAACCCACAGATGCGATAAAGCCTGTGAGCTTTTAACGTGCAACAAAGAAGATGTAATAACAGAAAAAATGGTCGCAACGTTGTTGAACACAGAGAACCTCCACGACAAGGTTGTACTGAACAAATGCGACACAGATATATTGAAAAATACCGCTGAGCTTATCAGCGGATACATAAAAACAGAATGTGTAATTTCATCATTACTCAAAGGAGAATGGTATGTTAGCAGTAATTAAAGGTGCGGGTGATATCGCCTCAGGCATAGCCCTGCGACTACATCGTGCGAATTTTAAAGTTGTTATGACAGAGATTGATGCCCCAACCGCAATCCGCCGTACAGTGTGCTTTTCTGAAGCTGTGTATAACGGCAAAGCTGTGGTCGAGGACGTCAAAGCTGTGCTTGCCGATAACGTGAGCAAAGTTTCAGATATTATTGACAACGGTGATATCGCTGTCATAGTAGACGAAAAAGCAACTTGTATCAGAGAGCTCAAACCTGATTTTGTGATTGACGCAATTTTAGCTAAGAAGAATCTTAATACCGATATCGACGATGCCGATGTTGTAATCGGTGTAGGCCCCGGTTTTACAGCAGGAGAGGACTGTCACGCTGTTGTTGAAACAAAACGAGGTCACTACTTAGGCAGGGTGTACTATACCGGTAGAGCGATTGAAAACACAGGAATCCCCGGGGACATAGCAGGTCACACAACCGACAGAATCATCCGTTCACCTGAATACGGAGTGTTCAATCCGATTTACGAAATCGGCGACGAGGTAAAAAGTGGCGAGGTAGTAGCCTGTGTTGACAGCACACCGATTGTGTGCAATGTTTCGGGCATACTGCGTGGAATACTGCCAAAAGGTACTATGGTATCTGCAAATATGAAGTCAGGCGACGTTGACCCAAGATGCGATAAAGAGCACTGTTACACAGTGTCAGACAAAGCACTAGCTGTTGGTGGCGGTGTACTTGAAGCCTGCCTGCATTTACATAAAGATTAAAGCAAAGCTTTTTGATATCTTTAATCGTATGGGACGGCATCCTTTGCTCTTGCAAGCAGAAACATTTCTGATAACACACAAACATTGATTAACATAAAAATACTCGGAGAAATATTATGCCGGATAAAGAAAACGTAAAACTTACCAAACTCTCAAAATGCTCGGGTTGTGGAGCAAAAGTCGGAGCAGGAGTGTTAGCTCAACTGCTTGGTGACTTGAATGTTAAGTACGATGAAAACCTGCTTGTCGGCTTTGACAAAAGCGACGATGCGTGCGTATATAAGGTCAGTGACGACTTGTGCATAGTCGAAACTGTGGACTTTTTTCCGCCTATTGCTGACGACCCTTACACCTTCGGTCAGATAGCCGCGACAAATGCCTTGTCCGATATCTACGCCATGGGTGCCGAGCCTAAAATCGCCCTCAATATTATGTGCGTGCCAAAGACTATGGATAACAGCGATGTCCACGCTATTTTAAAGGGCGGTTACGATAAGGTTTTTGAAGCAGGTGCAGTGATATCAGGTGGCCACAGCATTTATGATGACGAGCCAAAGTACGGCTTGTGTGTCACAGGCTTTGCTCATCCTGACAAGATTTACACAAACTCAGGTGCAAAACCTACCGACAAGCTTATCTACACAAAACCACTCGGTATCGGCATTATCACCACCGCACAAAAAGCCGACATCGCATCAAAAGAGAGTGTAGAAAAAGCGGTAGAGGCTATGACTTTTCTCAATAAATCAGCACGAGATTGTATGATAAAATACGAGGTCCATGCGTGCACCGATGTAACAGGCTTTTCTATGATGGGTCACTCGCTTGAGATGGCTCAGGGCTCTGACACTCAGATTAGGATTTACACCGATAATATCGACGTGATTGACGGTGCATTTGAATTTGCACAGATGGGCATACTACCAGAGGGAATGTACCGCAACCGCACCTACGCTGAGCCTTTTGTACACGCAGGCGATGTACCGCTTTATATACAGGATGTTTTGTACGACCCACAGACTTCGGGTGGATTGCTCATCAGCGTAGCTCAGAAAGATGCCGACATGCTCCTTAGTGATTTAAAAGAGTGCACGCTGTCCGCTCGTATCATAGGCGAGGTCGAAGAGTACACAGGGGATAAGAGAATATTTCTTGTGTAGAAATATAAATGATTCTGCAACAGAATTAAAATTGTAAATAAATTTCCGAAAGAGAAATATATGGAGAATATTTATTTTGACAATGCGGCGACTTCTTTTCCTAAAGCACCGCAGATGTCACAAGTAGTTTCAAATTTCATAGATAATTATTGTGTTAACATAAACCGAGGCGTTAACATACTTTCTGACGAAGTAGGCGATATGGTACTTAATACCCGCATAAAACTGTCAAAGCTGTTTGATTGTGCCGATGTACCGTACAAATTCAGCAAAAGGGTTGTTTTTACGTCAGGTGTGACAGAGTCCATCAATATGTTCTTGCGTGGACTGTTGAGTGAGGGTGACCACATTGTCACAGGTTCTATGGAGCACCACGCTGTTATGCGTACACTCTACGATTTAGAGCGCCAAAGAGGTATCAGCTTTGATATAGCACAGAGTGATAAAAATGGCGTTGTGAAAGCTTTCACCGTTGAAAAACTCATAAAGCCAAACACAAAGGCTGTGATAATTAACCACGCATCTAACGTTTTCGGTACAATAAGTCCGATAGAAGAAATCGGAAAGTTATGCAAAAAGCACGGCGTATTCTTTGCGGTTGATACCGCTCAGACAGCTGGTGTAGTAGATATCTCAATGCGTAGGTGTAACATCGATTTTCTCGCTTTTTCAGGTCACAAAGGCTTGCTCGGATTACAGGGTATCGGCGGATTTATCGTATCTGATAAACTAAACAAAGAGCTAGGCGTTGTCAAAACAGGTGGCACAGGAAGTGCCTCGCATTTTTACACCCAACCCGATGCTATGCCCGATAAGTTTGAAAGCGGTACGCTTAATTTATGTGGGATTTTGTCACTTAACCACTCGCTTACATTCATCGAAAACACAGGTGTAGATAAAATCAGGGAGCACGAGCTTAAACTAAGACGATATTTTATCAATTCGCTCAAAGATATCGACGGACTGACGGTTTATTGTGCTGATGATAGCCTTGATGCAACAGCGGTTGTGTCGCTGTCGTTTAATGATATTGACAACGGCACAGCGTCGCTGTCATTATCGAGTGAATACAAAATTATGACTCGTAGCGGACTTCACTGTGCACCGTCAGCACATTCGTCTATGGGTACATATCCGTCAGGCACGGTGCGTTTTTCTTTCTCATACTTTAATACAGTTGACGAGATTGACTACGCAGTTGATGCTATAAAGAAAATTCTAGAGGAGAATAATAATGCCTAAAGCAATTATCGCTATGAGTGGCGGTGTTGATAGCTCGGTAGCGGCTTTTCTGATGAAAGAGCAGGGCTACGATATCATCGGCATAACGCTGAAACTCCATAGCGGAAATGATATAATCGAAGAGCAGTCATGCTGTACACAGCAGGATATACTCGACGCTAAGGCTGTGTGCGACAGGCTTGGTATCGAGCACAGAGTCGTTGACCTTGAGAGCAATTTCAAAGAGTACGTAATCGACCGCTTTATAGACTCGTATATCAGCGGTGGCACACCAAATCCGTGTGTTGATTGTAACCGCTTTATAAAGTTTTCAAAACTTCTACAGATTGCAAAAGACGAGGGCTTTGACTATGTTGTCACAGGTCACTACGCACGTGTTGCCTATGTGAAAGAGTCAGGACGCTATGTGCTAAAAAAAGGCTTGGATGAAAGCAAGGACCAGAGCTATGTTCTGTATTCGCTTACACAGGATGCTTTAGAACACATCAAGCTCCCTTTGGGTGAGCTGTCAAAAGACAGAGTGCGAGAGATAGCACAGGAAAACGGCTTTATAAATGCCAGCAAAAAAGACAGTCAGGACATCTGCTTTGTACCAGACGGCAAGTACGCTGACTTTATCACACAGTACACAGGCAAAAGCTTTCCTGACGGCGATTTTGTGGATTTACAGGGCAAGGTGCTTGGCACTCACAAGGGAATAATCCGCTATACAATCGGACAGCGAAAAGGTCTTAACCTCGCTTTGCCACAGTCAATGTACGTCTGTAAAAAGGACGTCAAGGAAAACAAGGTTACCTTGTGTCTTGACCACGAGCTGTTTTCCAGTGAACTTGTAGCAGAAGATGTCAATTTTATTTCTATAAAAGAATTAACAGAGCCGATCAAAGTGAAAGCAAAAATACGCTATAAGCATGTTGAAGCAGAAGCGACACTCTATCCGCTTTCTGATGGCAGAGTTAAACTGATATTCGATGAGCCTCAGCGAGCTATCACAAGCGGACAGGCTGTTGTTATGTATCAGGGCAACACCGTAGTCGCAGGTGGTACGATAATATAAACCGTAAAGCAGTGCAAAGGCTTCCCAATTCCCATAATGTAGGGGGAGGGTCTCTGTGCCCTCTGAAATTGGTACGTCAAAATTGTCGTACCCTACGTAGGTAAACATACGTTGATGTTAAAATTGTAGGGGAGGGTCTCTGTGCCCTCTAAAATCGGTACGTCATAATTGCCGTACCCTACGCAGATAAACATACGTTGATGTTAAAATTGTAGGGGACGGGTTCCCCGTCCCGAAAAATTGGTGCTGATGCACGGCGGGTCGTCGAGTCGCCGACCCCTACGGATGTGGCACAAACGTTGTATAATAATCGTAGGGGCGACCCTTAAGCATGGTCGGCAACCCTTTTGTCGGTTCCCGACATTTCCCCTGCCAGGGGAATTTCCTTTACACTAGGGAGGCATATAAGAGGCAGAAAGGTATATGTTAAAATCGTAGGGGCGACCAGTGGTCGCCCGCCAAACGGTACGTCGAAAATTGCGTACCCTACGGATTTGGCATAAACGAAGATAATAAATCGTAGGGGCGACCAATGGTCGCCCGCATTACAGAACGTCAATAATAAACCAAATAGCACACATAAAAACGAGCTGTCACCCAAAACGGAGGACAGCTCTTTGCTTTTATATTCAATTTTTTATCAGCTCGAGCATATGAGCGATTTCGTTTTGCTTGCATAACCCTTCACTGAACGCTGTCGCACTGCCACACGCTGTCGCAAGCTTTAGAGCAAATTTATAGTCACTCGATTTTAAATATCCTGCAACAAAGCCTGCCACCATCGAGTCACCCGCACCGACAGTATTTACAGCCTGACCTTTTGGTGCACTCTGGATAATCACCTGTTTGTCTTCAGAAAACAGCACCGAGCCTTTGTCACCCATAGAAACAAGCACGTTTCTGGCGCCTAAATTCTGTAGCTTGATTGCGTACTTTTCTATATCATGCAGGGTGCTGATTTTAGTGTTGAAAGTTTGTGCAAGCTCAGATACATTCGGCTTTATTAAAAACGGCTTGTACTCTAAGGTGTTTAAAAGCTTTTTGCCTGTAGTGTCAACCACCGTCAAAACACCTGTCTTTTCTACCTTTGAGAGTATTTTGGCGTAGATGTTATCGTCAGCATTTTTAGGAGCACTGCCTGATAGTATCAGAACATCGTGCTGTGTGATTTCTTCAAGCTTTTTTAGTAGCAGATGCAAGTCGTAATCACTTATCTTTGGACCTGTTGTGTTGATGTCGGTTTCTTCATCACTGCGGATTTTAACATTTATTCGTGTAAAGCCCTTTTCTAAGTGAACAAAATCCGACTCGATGCCCTTATTTTTAAGCGACTCTTCAATCTCTTTACCCGTAAAGCCTGCCAGAAAACCTGTCGCAATACTCTGTGTATCAAGCTCTTTTAATACCGCTGACACATTGATGCCCTTGCCACCGCAGTACAGCGTTTCGCTGTCACTTCGGTTAATCGTGCCCAGTATCGGGTTGTCCATATTTATAACAAAATCAATCGCAGGGTTCAGCGTTACCGTGTATATCATACATCCACCTCGTTAGCTAGTGTTTTACTATTATAATCTTGACTCTTTTTCAGGCTTATTATACAATTTAGATATTAAAATTTGCGAGGTATACTATGAGCAAGATTCTTGTTTGCGGACTAATAAACGTCGAAACTACAGTCAGAATTGACGGCTTTGAGCTTGAATATCAACCAATTGATTACAACTTCTTCGGCGTCAATTCCTACCCCGCAGGAGTCGGCTTGAATTTAAGCCTGTCACTTTCTACATTATCCGACGAAGTCAGGCTTTTGTCAATGGTGGGGGACGATAGTGCCGGGGCGGTCGTCAGAGATGTTCTATCAAAAACCGGAATTTCTACACAGTATCTTCTTGACACAGGCTGTACAGCTCAGTCTGTTGTGCTTTATGATAACGATGGAAGACGTAGAATTTTCTGCGACCTAAAGGATTATCAAGAGCGTAGCTATGACGAAAAGATATTTGCTGATGCAGTAAAAGACTGTGACGCTGTGTGTCTTTGTAATATAAATTTTTCACGCAATCTTTTGAAAATAGCTAAAGATATGGGCAAGCTAATAGCAACCGATGTTCACGTACAGAGCAATATATATGACGACTACAACCGTGACTATATGAGCTATGCCGATATACTCTTTTTGAGTAACGAGAGCATAATCGGTAGGGAGGAGCCTTTTTTGAATGAGCTCAAAAACACCTACAATGCACAGATAATTGTCATTGGAATGGGCAAGAGGGGTTCGCTTATGTATGTCAGAGCTGATGATAAAATACACCACCAGAGTGCTGTGATGAACAATAATGTCATAAACACTGTGGGAGCAGGTGACTCACTGTTTTCAAGCTTTGTACATTTTTATACAAAGGGTGTTGATCCATATACATCGCTTAAATATGCGACCCACTACGCTTCACACAAAATCGGCTTTGATGGAGCTGCAAAAGGTTTCTTAAGTGAAGAAGAATTGTTCAAAAAAGTTAACAAGACATAATAAAAAACAGCAGTGTAAAAACTGCTGCTTTTTATTTAGGGGGTTATTATAAAAGGAAAAAACTAAGAATGCCTATTGATATACTTATCAGTGCACCGCCAAGGACATCACGGATAAAGTGAGCACCTGACAGCACTCGTGTTATACCGATAAGAGTAGCGAGCACCAGCATAATGATGCCGATTTTTGTATCGATATAAAGGAAAGCCATAGCGATAATGAACGCTGAGGCTGTGTGACGACTCGGAAAACTCTTGCCTTTGGTGTCTTTTTTGACAGCAGGGGAGTAGTCGTACACTTCGTACGGACGTTTAGCGTTTATGATGTATCGCAAAACCGTGACCAGTACCAGTACAAACAGCGGAACAAAAGTAGCTTTCAGAAAAACCTCGCTCTTAAAACCTTCGGTAAACAGAAGATACGCAAGCTGTAGCGGATAAAACATCATCATAATGGCAGGCAAAATATCGTGAAGAGCCTTTATGATATTGAATCGACTTTTAGTAGCCGTGAAATATTCACTTAGAAATTTGTATTGCTCTTCTTTCATCTTCACCCGTCCTTTCTTTGATGTGCTTTTGTTTATGTCGTGAGGTTATTCAATCACAAACCTAAAAATTATTTACATAAAAACCTGTTTGTGATTCAATGTTCTCTCAGACATCAAAAGGCTTGAGAAACAAGGCTTTTGTTTATGTCGTGAGGTTATTATAACATTAAATTCCACCAAAACAACATACAAACTTTAACGAAATTATTAACATTCTATGACCACGCCGTAGTTTTCAAACCAGTAATCAAGCTCGATGATATACGCCATAATCTGTGGTGCACGCATCAGCTGGCCGTACCACGGTGAGCTGATTTTCTCAGGATTGTTCATTATATTCATAACGCCGTCATAGTCGAGCAACGAGTTCAGTACCGTACCTTTTTTGTCTAAAATCTCCTTTACCTTTTCACTGCACAGCTTCATATACTCAGGATTGTGGGTCTTAGGGTACGGACTTTTCTTTCTGTAGCAGATATCGTATGGCAGAATGTTTTCAAAAGCTTTTCTGATTATACCCTTTTCACGTCCGCCATACGCCTTTAACTGCCACGGCATATTGTACGCATACTCAACCAGCCTGTAATCACAAAACGGCACTCTTACTTCAAGACCACTGTACATTGAGCACCTGTCTTTTCTCTCGAGCAAGCACTGCATAAACCAGTTGAAATTGAGCATAAACATCTCACGCATACGTTTGTCTACTGCTGAGTCAGTCGGCAGTTTGTCAGCCTTTCTTGTGGTGTCAAAATACTTAGACATAACGTAGTCTTCACCACGTTTAAGCACACCTTTTTTTAATATAGAGCGTCTTATCTCCTGACTTCTTGACCACGGAAAACATTCTTCAAAAAGTATGTTTTTATTGTGATACCACGGATATCCGCCAAAAAGTTCGTCTGCACATTCGCCCGACAAAGCGACTGTGTAGTCTTTTTTTACTTCTTTACAAAACAGAAGCAGAGAGGAGTCGATGTCCACATATCCCGGCAAATCTCTGGCTTTAACGCTGTCATACAGTGCTTCCATCACCTTTTTGTTATTAAGCACAATTTCTGTGTGGTTGGATGAAGTGTCGTCCACCATTATCGAAATGTAGTCAAAGTCAGCGTTAGGCTGAAAAGCATTTTTTGTAAAATACTTTCTGTTGTCCTCGTATTCTACGCTGTAGGTGTTAATAGTGCCTAGATTGTTTTTCTTGTAGTACTGTGACGCTGTTTTGCATATTATGCTTGAATCAAGTCCGCCTGATAAAAAGAAACACATCGGAACATCTGTCACAAGCTGGCGGTTTATTGCATCTGTCAGCAGGTAGCGTGTTTTCTCGATTGTGTCACTCTCTGAGTCTGTGTGCTCTGTTGCTTTGATGCGAAAGTAGGTTTCCTTGTACATTCTGCCGTTTTTGAAAATCGCCATTTCGCCCGGACGCAGTTCTTTTACACCTTTGAAAATACCGCTTTTAGGTGAGCGTGCAGGACCTAAGAAGAATATCTCGTACAGACCTGTTTCGTTGACGGTGGGCTTTACTATTTCGCTATTAAGCAACGCTTTAATCTCAGAGCCAAACACAATACCGCCCTTGTATTTATAGTAGAAAAACGGTTTTACACCGATTCTGTCCCTGCACATAAACAGCTTTTTTTCGTTTACTTCATACACCGCAAAAGCGTAAATTCCGTTTAACATATGCACACATTTTTTGCCGTATTCAGCATATGCGTGGAGTAGCACCTCTGTGTCGCTGTGAGTGTTGAAAGTATGCCCCTTTGATATGAGCTCACGCCTTAACTCATCGGTGTTGTACAGCTCACCGTTATACACAATAACGTACTTTTCACCTTTGTAGCAAAGCTCCATAGGTTGTTTGCCGTTTTCGACATCGATTACAGCCAGACGTCTGTGCAGCAGTGCCACGTCATGTGTGATAAATTCACCGTGCTCATCAGGTCCTCTGCTTTGTATCGAGCGTGACATATTAAAAAGATCGTTTTTCCTTTCTCTCAAATCAATTGTGTCATCAAGCCAGCCGGCAATTCCGCACATAATATTACCTCCGTTTTAATTTTTCATTATTTAGTGAATTTAAAAAACACACTGCTGTCAGTATCAGAGCACAACAGCCCCACAGCGGAGCGGTTGTGCTTTTTTCTACATTTTCCACGGTTGAAAAAACCTCACCCGTTATGGGAAACAGTATAAGTAAAATATATGTAGTGAATAAGGCTGTTATGCCTTGTATAATTCTAACAAAGAAAAATAACAACTTATTTATTCTGATGCCTTTTAAAGCGGAGTAAACCTGAAAATGAACGCATATCCCACTGAATCCTATCGCAAATGAGATAAGATACAGTGGATATTTACCGCACATTCTGTTACACGCTGTAGTTACTTCCAGCATACACGCTAGCACATCGCACAGTACAGGGAAGCTTAACAGCAGTGACTCGATAACAGATATCACAGCCGAAAAAGCTATGACCATAGCACACATATTGACAGTTGCTTTGCATCCGCTTTCTACAGCATCGACTATGGTAGTGCGTTTTTTCTTTGCTTTTGATATAACACTCTCGTCTTTGATTTTATAAAACCTGCCGATTATCACAGCGACAGCGATAAATGCGACTATCTGGGATATTAGCAGTATCATACCGGCTTGTTTGCTTTTTAGCACAGCTGAGCCGACAAAATTCAGCACAAACCCCGGCCCTGAGCTTACCGCAATCAGTGATAGCTTTTTGCTCTGTTCTTTGTTTATACTGCCGTTTTCATAAAGCGAAGCCACACACCTCGCACCAATTGGATATCCACCAATCAGCGAGAGTATCAAAACACTCGTGCACTCTTTTGGCAGTTTTAAAACCTTTGTTGTCACAGGGGAGAGTAGCTTTCCCAAAGCATCAGCAAACCTGCTGTTTGCTACATATTGAGCGATAATCATAAATATAAATAAAGACGGTATGAGCACGCTCACACAAAGGGACAGACCGCTTACGATTCCGTCACGACACTCTGCTGAAAATTTTACTGCACAAAATATGCTTGCACCTGTCAGCAAAACAGACCATACTATAGAGAATTTTTTTCTGAGTTTTTCCTGATTTTTAATCCATACCATTTTATCACCACTAATATATATGAGAGCTTTCACATAAAAATAATAGTGAACGGGGGTATAAAATGAGAAAACAAAAATCCGAGCACAGCGATTTACATAAAAAGCGTGATAGTCTGATACAAAATTTATTTGCAGACATTCCCGAGCTTTCATTCCACGGAAATTCTGAAATAGTGGTCGAGGGGTGCAGGGGAGTGCTTGAATACAGCGAAGAGGTCATCCGCATCAATACATCCATAGGACTTGTATGCTTTGAGGGCAGAGGGCTCAATCTTCGGTGTATATCACCGTCAGAGCTGATAATTGACGGCTTTGTCACAAAAGTAGAGTTTGTGCTCTAGTGGAGGGGTGCTATGTTACTGAACATTCTCAGATGGCTACAAGGTTATGTGTGGTTTAAAATACAGGGCAAATTTCCGGAACGCTTCATAAACATCGTCACAAAATCAGGGCTTTCGATATGGAACACAGGCAGGGTGAATGGTGAGCTTTGTGCGTGTATGTATGTCAGAGATTATGTGAATATCCGCCCATTAGCTAAAAAAAGCAGAGTGAAGCTCAAAATCACAAAGCGGGTGGGTTCACCGTTTTTTATCAGAAAGTATAAAAACAGAGTCGGTGTGCTTATCGGAGCTGTGGTGTTTATTCTGGTTATATTTGTTATGTCAAATTTTGTGTGGACTATAAAGATAACGGGTCTGCAGACCATAAGTGAAGCAAAAGTACGTCAGGTGCTTTATGACAACGGACTTTACATAGGAGCGTACATTCCGTCAAAAAGCTTTAAAACAATCGAGCGTGATACAATGCTCGCACTTGATGACATCGGCTGGATGTCGATTAACGTAATTGATTCTCACGCATCTGTTGAAATAAAAGAAAAAGCAAAATCTCCCAAAGTCAGCGATTATCATCAGCCTGCAAACGTCAAAGCAAAGCACGACGGGTTGATACTGAAAATAAATGTCGCAGAGGGTGAGGCACTGTTTAATAGCGGTTCAGCCGTAGTAAAAGACCAGCTACTTGTAAGCTCGGTGGTCGAGGATATGCTCGGCGGTGTGACTCTTGTCAGAGCAAATGCCGAGGTTATAGCACAGACAAATCGAAAAATAACCTTTGCTCTGGACAAAAATCACTCTATATTTGTTTACGGCGAACCTAAAAACAGATACACCTTTGATGTGCTGGGAGTAAAAATTCCGCTTTCATTCTCTTTTGCAGATGATAAAGAAAACCTCATTCGCTACAAAACCGAGTCTTTAACACTCTTTGACACGGTTTTACCGCTGTCGCTTAAAACACAGTCGCTTTATAAAAAAACAGAGCGTACTTGCGCACTTACCGAAAAAGAAGCAAAAGACACGCTTTATTACTATTCGTCCTTATACGAAGCCTTTGTACTTAGTGATTGTCAGGTTAAAGATAAGCAGTTTGAGTATTCCCACACCGACACGCAGTTTTTGTTGACAGTGAGCTACACCTGCGTAGAAGACATAGCCTATCAGCAGGAGATAAATGTTGACAACGCTGATACAGAGCGTGTAACTCCTGTAAAAGATGAAAATTTGCCTTAGCTGTTTGAGTTTTACAAAAAGTATGCTATACTGACTATAAGTGTTTCGCTTTTAGAAAGAGGGATAATATGAGAATATTATGTATTGGTGATGTAGTCGGAACTGTAGGATGCAATTTTCTGCGTAAGACACTTCCGAATTTTAAAAAGCTCAAGGGTATAGACTTAGTAGTCTGCAACGGCGAGAACAGTGCCGACGGCAACGGCGTGTTGCCTGTATCTGCTGACCATTTGTTCACAAGTGGGGTAGATGTTATCACCCTTGGTAACCACACTTTCCAGCGTAAGGAGATATACAACTATCTCGACGATAACGAGTATATTATCAGACCGTGCAATTTTCCGTCACCGTCAACTCCGGGCAGAGGCTACTGCACCGTTGATATGGGCAGAACTTGTGTCACTGTCATCAGTATTATGGGTCAGGAGTTTATGGATATCAGATGCGAAAATCCGTATTACGCTATTGACGAAATCCTGAAAAAGGTTGATTCTAAAATAATTATTGTTGATATGCACGCAGAAACGACAAGCGAAAAGAAAGCTCTGGGTTATTATCTTGATGGTAGAGTGTCTGCGTTTTTCGGCACCCATACCCACGTGCAGACAGCTGACGAATGTATCTTAAAAGGTGGTACAGGTTATATTACAGATGTAGGTATGACAGGACCTGTCGAGTCTGTACTCGGTGTAAAAAAGGAGATTATCATCAATCGTTTTAAAACAAAGCTCCCTGAACGTTTCGAAAACGCCGACGGCGAATGTATGGTGAACTGCATTTTATTTGATATCGATGAAAAGACAGGCAAGTGCGTAAAGCTCGAGCGTTTTGATTTAAGATAGCACTTTTTATACATTACTTGTTGAGTTTTCAACGAATATCGGCATAATGCCGAAAACGTGTCAAAAAACTTGCTAAGTAAAAAGTTTTGATGTATAATGCAGACAATGTATAATGCTATAAGTTTGTACGTTTTTATCCGCATGAAAAACCTATGGTTCAAAAACAAAGGATGTGTAATTAAATGATTAACGGTCAAATCCTGAAGCAGGCAATTATCTCAGGTGCAAACAACATCTGCTCACAGAAAGCAAAAATCAACGATCTTAATATTTTCCCTGTTCCTGACGGTGATACAGGTACTAATATGTCTATGACTATTATGGCAGCTGTCAAGGAGCTCGAAAAGCTCGATTCCGACGACGCAGGCGTAGTTGCTAAGAAAACAGCTTCTGCGATGCTCAGGGGTGCAAGAGGTAACTCAGGTGTTATCACTTCACTGTTTTTCAGAGGCTTTTCATCAGGCCTTGAGGGCAAGAGCGAGTGTAACGGTAAGGACCTTGCTAACGCATTAAAGCTCGGTGTTGACGCAGCGTACAAGGCTGTTATGAAGCCAACAGAGGGCACAATGCTCACAGTAGGTCGTATGGCTGCTGAGGCTGCTGTTGAGGCTGCTGCTGATACTGATGACGCAGTAGAAATCTGGGAAGTAGTATGCGAAGAGGCACAGCGTGCACTCGATTTAACACCAACAATGCTCCCTGTATTAAAGAAGGCTGGCGTTGTTGACGCAGGCGGTAAGGGTGTTCTCGTAATTTTCGAGGGTATGCTCTCAGTTATCCGTGACGGCGTTATGGTTGAGGCTACTGAGGTTGCTGACGACGATGAGGGCGAAGAAGACGCTTTCAGAAGTGCGGCTGCTGAGTTTGATGATGACATCACTTTCACATATTGTACAGAGTTTATCGTAGGCCGCGACCCTGAAATTGCAACAGAGCCTAACGAACTTAGACTTTTCTTAGAAACAATCGGTGACTGCGTTGTTGTAGTTGACGACGAAGAAATCATCAAGGTTCACGTTCATACAGAACAGCCTGGCGACGCTCTTAAAAAGGGCCTTGAGTTTGGTTCACTCTTAACTGTCAAGGTTGAGAATATGAAAGAACAGCACAAGCAGGCTAAAGAAGAGAACGAAAAGCGTGCTCCTAAGAAGAAAAAGCTTTCTGTTGCTGAGCCTACAGAAGAGTACGGCTTTGTAGCTGTTGCAGCAGGCGACGGCGTGACAGAGCTTTTCTCACAGCTTGGTTGCTCACAGGTAGTATCAGGTGGTCAGAGTATGAACCCATCAACAGACGACATCTATGCCGCTGTTATGGCTACTCCTGCTAAGAAAGTTTTCGTTTTACCAAACAACAAGAACATCATCATGGCTGCTGAGCAGACACAGGCTATTGTTGAGGACAGAGAAGTTATCATTGTACCGACTCGTACAATCCCACAGGGTATGTCTGCGATGCTCGTGTTTGACCCTGAAGCTACAGCTTTGACAAACAAGGAAAATATGCTTGAGGCTGCATCTGCTGTTTCAACAGGTCAGGTAACATACGCAGCAAGAGATTCCGAGTTTGGTATGAAGAAAATCAAAGAGGGCGAAATCATCGCTCTCGAAAACGGTAAACTTACAGTTACTGATAAATCAATTGAAAAAGCACTCTACAAGCTCGCAAAGAATATGATTACAAAGGATAAGTCTTTTGTTACTCTTATCAGCGGTGAGGATGTAAGTGAAGAGGATGCACAGCACGCATACGAGCTCTTAAACGACAAGTTTGGTGACGATGTTGACATCACTTTCGTATCAGGCGGCCAGCCGATTTACTATTACATCTGAAGTGTAGAATAATTATTATGGCGGCGAGTTTCTTCGCCGCCGTTTGTTTATTTTGCTATTTTAAGGAGGGGATAAAATGTCACTTTACGATGTGCCCGTAAGCTCACTTAAGGGTTTTGGAAAATTGAGAGCAGAGCTTTTTTCTAAACTTAATATAAACTCTGTCGGCGAGTTACTGCGTTTTTATCCCCGTACATATACAGCCTGGGGTGACATCACCCCTGTAAGCGAACTAGTAAACGGCGAAAAAGCACTCATCAAAGCCAGAGTCGTTACAGCTGTCAACACAGTCCGTATCAGCGGTGGCAGAATACTGTCCAAAGTGCAGGTGTCTGATGACAGCGGTGTCATAGAGCTCGTTTTCTTTAACAATAAGTACATCAGCTCAATGCTGAAATTTGACGAAGAATACTGCTTTTACGGCAAGGTTACAAAGGATTTGTACGGCTTTTCTATGACTTCTCCCGAGTTTAAAAAGCTTTCTGAGATGTCAGCTATCACACCTGTGTACAACCTCACTCACGGTCTTACTAACCGTATGGTGATAACTGCCGTCAAACAGGCTGTTTCTATGCTCCCACAGACTATGGTAGACCCTCTGCCGTATGATATCTTAAAGCGTTACGATTTGTGCACTTTAAGATTTGCACTTATGAATATCCATTTTCCTGCAGACGAACACGCTCTGGAAAAAGCCAGAAGACGACTCGTTTTCGAAGAATTTCTTGTCCTTAATTTAGGGCTGAGATTACTGAAAAACCGAAAGCTAAAAGATACATCATGCAAGATGCCTGTTGATTATACAGGCGAGTTTATCAGCACTTTGCCATATACACTCACAAACGCACAGAAAAACGCTGTTGTAGATTGTGTTAACGATATGAAAAATAAAAAATCACCTATGAACAGACTTGTCCAAGGTGATGTAGGTTCCGGTAAAACCGCGGTTGCGGCTGCAGTTTGCTATAATACTGTGAAAAACGGTTTTCAGGCGGCGTTTATGGCACCTACCGAGATACTGGCTACCCAGCATTTTGAAAACCTGACTAAAATGTTTTCACCGTTTGATATAAAAGTCGATTTGCTTATAGGCTCGATGACCAAGTCGAAAAAAGACAAGGTGCGTGAAAAGTTACTTAGTGGCGAAACCGATATCATTATCGGCACTCACGCACTCATTACAGACGCCACAAAGTTCAAAAATTTAGGCTGTGCGATAACCGACGAACAGCACCGCTTTGGTGTAGAACAGCGTTCAAAGTTACAGCAAAAAGGCGAGATGCCTCACGTGCTTGTTTTGTCGGCTACGCCTATCCCACGAACTCTGGGACTTATTATCTACGGTGACCTTGATATCACCTGTATCGACGAGCTCCCACCCGGCAGAAAACCTGTCAGAACTATGATGATTGACAGCAAAAAGCGTAACGATGCCTTAGGCTTTATAAAACAAGAGGTCGATAG
Source organism: Ruminococcus sp. (assembly GCA_017473555.1). Taxonomy (GTDB): domain Bacteria; phylum Bacillota; class Clostridia; order Oscillospirales; family Acutalibacteraceae; genus Ruminococcoides. Next base: position 28,477 of record JAFUKO010000047.1, read on the forward strand.
CGGTCGCCAGTGCTACATAGTGTGTCCGCTTGTAGAAGAAGGTGAGCTTGAGCTCGAGTCTGCCGAAAATTACGCCGCTGAGCTTATGCTTGACTGCTTTGCTGATTATCCTGTAGGTATACTCCACGGCAAAATGAAATCAAAAGACAAGGACGAGGTTATGAATCGATTCTCAAACGGTGAAATCTCTATTCTTGTTTCCACAACCGTAATCGAAGTCGGCGTCGATGTTAAAAACGCATCAGTGATTATGATTGAAAATGCCGATCGTTTCGGTCTTTCTCAGCTACACCAGCTCAGAGGACGAGTGGGCAGAGGCGAGCATAAATCGTACTGCATCCTTGTTTCTGACAACAAAAGCGAAGATACATTAAAGCGACTATCCACCATGTGCCGTACTAACAACGGCTTTGAAATTGCCGACGAGGATTTACGCCTGCGTGGTCCCGGTGACTTTTTTGGCAACCGTCAACACGGCTTGCCACAGCTTAATATAGCTGACTTCTCCGATATGGACAGTCTTAGGGATACTCAGTCTGCGGCATCGTATATTATGAGCGTTTCACCTGATTTGTCCGATGAGTCATTCAAAGGTTTAAAAGCTATGGTAAAACTTCTGTGGAAATCTATAGACAACGGGGCGCTAAATTAAATATCCGATTTTATAACCTCCTGCCACACACAGGTCATATTTGTTGACAGCGCTCTGTCTGTGTGCAGGCTTCCGAAATACCACATTTTGTATTTTACATTGTGCAGTAAGGTGTCAAGGAAGATGTTTAAGTCATTTATACTTGAGTCCCTGCGAATCAGTCGCTTTACTGACGCAGGGGCTTCGTGCGTAATGATGATGTCAACCTTTCTTCTTATATTCTGCAGATTGTTTACAGCCTGCTGTAGCTCTTCGTCTGTCGGCATAGCCTTGTCGTTAAGCGGATCGTTGTCTGTTCTTTCAATCGGGTCTTCAACCGTACCACCGCCAAGACAGAAAACGCTTTTGCCTTCGATGGTATATACAACGCCACGCTTCAGACAATAAATATTGTCAGCGATTTTTTTGGCAAAATCACCGAAAAGCTCAACTTCCTCGTGCTCGTTTATCATATCAAAATTTTCGTGAACACCTTCTACAAAAAGTATGGTAAACTTCTTTTTAGACAGCTTTTTGAGTGCTTTTATTTCTGATTTAGAATTATCCCATAAAAAGCCGAAATCTCCTGTCACTATTAAAACATCACCTTTTTTTATTTTACCGATGTTTCTGCTTTCGATATCACTTAAATCACCGTGAATATCTCCGGTTATGTATATCACAACAATTCCTCCAAAATTAAAAAAATGATTGATATAATTTGTGTTTTATTGTAAGATAAAAATATATTAACATATATTAAGGGAAAATACTATGAAGAAAAAACTAATTTTTTGCATTTGTATATTACTTTCTATAATAATGGGCTTTTCGGTAGTGCCGTTTTCTGCTTACACATACGAGTGCGATGTTGAGATTACCTCGGCATCTGTGTTGCTGGTGAATGTTAACACCGACACTGTTGTATATGAAAAAAACGCTGACACAGCCCACTTTATTTCATATTTGTCGAATTTGGTGACTTTTATAGTAGCGTGTGATAATACCGACGATTATATGAGAAAGGTCGCTATTACCGATGAGGTTTTAAATAGTATTCCAAATTCTGACGGAAGTCTTGAGTTATACAGAGGTAAAAAGCTCACCGTAAAAGACCTGCTGTATTTTGTTATGATGACTAACGGCAACGATGCGTGCTATGTTCTTGCTGATAGTATCACAGGCGGTGACCGTGAGGCATTTGTAGCTCTGATGAATAAAAAGGCGAAGGACTTAGGCTGTAAAAAAACCAAGTTTTCGTCCGTAGCTGCTCGTAACGACACCACACATTTTTCCAATTGTACCGATTTGTACAAGATTGTAAAATACGCTCTTGATATGCCTGAGTATAAAGATGTTGCTTCAACCTATGCGTATATTCCTGAGGGTTATGAGGGCGATGAATATACTGTTACTACGACAAATTCGCTTCTCACATACGAAAGTCCGTACTACTACAAGCACGTCAAAAACGGCAAGTACGGAGCTGACTCTGTCGCAAAAGGAAACCTGATTGCTATTTCTGATTATGCTGATGTTTTGTATGCGTGTATCATTCTCGGTGCACAGCAACTAAGCGAGCATAACGCTTTTACCGAAACCAGACACCTTCTCAACTGGTCATATACTACCTTGGGAAATAAAGAGATTATTTCTGATACCACAGTAATCGATACTGTTACTGCACTCGCTCCTTGGGGAGAGGTCGAAATCGAGATGGTAGCAGGTAAGGATATCGTCAAAACCGTTCCTGCAAAATATAATGTAGAGTCGATGACTTTTGAGTATGTGCCTACAAGTGAGATTAAACTGCCTGTATTTAAAGGTCAGAATCTCGGTACTGCCCAGGTTAAGTATGACGGTAAACCATTTGATGAAATAGCTGTTGTCGCAAATACCTCAAGTGGCGTCAGTATGCTGTCCGATGTCGGCTCATTTTTAGGTTCTGCGTTTAAACGTGTGATAGTACCCCAGATGGAAGAAACACTCTCTACAGAGCCGACTGTAGAGAGTACTGAGAAATCTGAAGAAACTAAAGAAACAGAAACTAAAACTACACAAGCGGAGTAATAATTATGAAAAAATTTATATGCATATTCCTGTCACTGGTCGTTTTAATTTCGCTTGTGAGCACGCTAAGTACCGCTGCGATAAGCTTTGACTGTGACGTGGAAACTTATTCGGATTCTATACTTATGGTGAATTTGGATTCGGATATGGTTGTGTTTGAAAAAGATGCTGACTCAAAGCGTTATCCTGCGTCTTTGACAAAAATTATGACATACATTATAGCGGCGGAGTATTTCGACGACTATGATAATACAAGACTCGAGATACCTCAGTCTACTATAACATCCCTTGAGGCAAACGGTATCAACTGTTCGGGACTTGAGTGGCACGTGGGCAAGAGTCTTACTGTCACCGACCTGTTGTACGCACTTATGGTGCCTGTAGGACACGATTCCGCTACAGTGCTTGCTGATTATATCACAAAAGAGAGCGGTACCGACTTTGTCCAGATGATGAACGATAAGGCGGCAGAGCTAGAGTGTAAAGGCACACATTTTGCAAATCCTACCGGTGTTCATCACCCTGAGCACTACACCACAGCGAGGGATATGTACACTATCACTCGATATGCAATGGGCTTGCCGTTGTTTTCAAAAATCTGTTCAACCTCAACCTACTACCTCGAGGGCGACGAGTATCCTATCACAACAACTAACTTTATGATAGACTCGGGCAGAGGCGGAGATTATTTTTACACCTACGCAACAGGCGTTAAAAACGGTACCACCGACGAAGCGGGCAGATGTCTTGTCAGTACAGCTATGTACGACGGCTATGCGTATATGACAGTTTGCTTGCACGCACCGTATGACTATGACAAAGACGTTACTGAGCAGTATTGTATGATAGAGTCAGCAAACCTCTATCGCTGGGCGTTTGTCAATCTTGAATTCGTCACTCAGGTGACCAAAGATACACCTATTTGTGAGCAGAAGGTTGAGCATGCGTGGGATACTGATTCTATCCTTCTGGTGCCTGAAACCGACCTCAACGTTATTCTGCCGGATGATTATAAAGAGGCTGACATTCTTATAACACCTGATACTGACGAGCCTGTCAGTGCGCCTATACGCAAAGGGGATATAATCACAACCGCAACTGTTTACTACAAGGGCGAGCGTGTCACATCTATTAATCTTGTGTCACAGGACGATGTCAGGGTCAGCTTGATTTTATATGTTTCTGAGCTTGTAAAAAGCGTAATTACCTCGGTGTGGTTTTTGATAGCCGTACTGTTGGTAGTAATTTTGTTTGTTATTTACGTAGCGGTTTCCAGCTCTTATTCAAAGAAAAAGCGAGCACAAAACTCCAGAAGAAGACGCAGATAACCTGCATATATAATTCTATATCAGAAATTAAAGGCGGCTTTTCAGTCGCCTTTTTTCGTGCTTGTTTTCTGTTTTTATGTGTTAATCTTAGTGCAAAAAGATGGTTTTACACCTCCCTAAAAATACGGCTGTTTGCTGTGTTACAATAAATTAACTTGACTATAATGGGCGTGTGATATAAAATATATGTGTGATAAAAGTTATTGTGGATTATTATAGCTTTCAAAAGGAGATATATTATGACTTCCAAATTATCATGGATAGCCTTCATTCCGTTTACTTTAGCGGCACTGGCTATCAAGGTTATACAACTGTTCTTTTTAGAACCTGACGGCACATTTTACGGCTTCAATTCGCTGATGCTCTCGTATATGGCTATTGCGTGTGCGATTGTTGTTATGCTGTTTGCGGTTATTTTCTGTATGATTGACAGAAAAACCGCTCAGGTCTATCTGATTAACAAGAACTTCATCGCCGGTATATCCGGTCTGTTGCTCGCTGTCAGTATGGCGTGCGAGGGTGCAAACAGAGCGTTTTACGCTTTCCGTAGTATGGGTGCTGATTTCTTTGAAATCGCTGACATTGTACTGACTATTGTTTGCGCTATTGTTTTTGTAGTGCTCGGTCTTAACCACTTTGTCGGCAACGGCGGAGTCAAAGGACTTGCGGTGTTCTACCTTGTACCTGCACTGTGGAGTGCTTTCAGACTTGTGAAATGCTTCCTCTCTTTCACTACTGTTTCTATCGCAGTAACTGATGTAACAGTCCTTGGTTGCTACATTTTTACAACAATGTTCTTGTTCAATTACGCTATGATAGTTGCACTTATGAAAGGCAAAAGCCCTGTCAGAGCCGCATATATCTACGGCTTACCTGCTGTGACAATGCTCCTTCCATACAGTGTTTATCTGCTGGTTGGTTCTTATTATTTCCGTAGCAGTTCATTTAATCTTTTCACAGATCTCCCTTCAATAGAGTTCTTCCTGCTCGCTATTTACATCCTCTCATTTATTGTTGAAATGAGTGCTAATGTTAAACGTGTTGATGAAATCGAGCTTGTAGAGGGTGGCGACTTTGAATACACCGAAATTGACGACCCTGATTCTGATATAGTTGATACTCTTTCAAACTCTGTTATTTACGGTAACAAGCCTGACGAAACCGTCCGCAAGGTGCTCAGAGAGGGTAACAACGAGGATTTTTTAGCTGAAGATGATCAGGTGTTTTTAGAGGTTGCACAGGCATCTATGAACGAAACTGAGGACTACGTCAGTGATGTTGATGTGAGCGACTTTATTTATGGTCAGGCACCTAGTGAGGACGATTTTGTAATGCCGGTTGCTGAAAACGACGGTGTTGATTATGAGTCCAAAACAGAGGATGCCGAGCATTACATTACAAAGGCAGACAGTACATACGACGAAGAAGATGATACTAGCGAGCCTAAACAATTCAGTATGGATAGAATAGATCAGCTCATTCTTGAGATATCTGAGGATGAATTTAACTGATAAGGTGGGCGGTTTATCCGCCCATTTTGTTTATATCTTGGTTTTCAATATCACTCTTAAGGTAGGATGAATATGAAAAAATTTATTCTGATATTATCTGTGATAATAATCGCAGTAGTTGCTGTGGCAGTTTTTCCTGTATTTGCAACAGATACGGATTTTGTAATTGAAGACGGAGTGCTTCTGGCTTATGAGGGTAGTAGCACTGACGTATCTGTTCCGTCATCAGTCAGCGTAATTTCTGATCAAGCATTTATTGACAATAAGACACTGAAGTCTATAGCTTTGCCGTCAAGTGTTCTGTCTATCGGCAACAAGGCTTTTTACGGATGTACATCACTTAGCAGTGTAGACGGTGGCGAAAACGTAAACTACGTCGGAGCACTCGCTTTTGTGGGTACACCATTTCTTGAAAATTCAACTTTGGAGTATGTAACCGTGGGTAAAGCTTTGGTTTGCTACAACGGCACATCAGCATCGGTTACACTACCACAGAATATCAAGACAGTTTCACCTTATGCTTTTTTAAGAAACAGTAACATAACCGACTTTTATGCAGGAGATAGTTTGTCTTCAATCGGCGAGGGTGCTTTTTACGAGTGCAGTGAGCTCTCGACAGTATCTTTGACAAACAGCGTTTCTTTTATAGGAGCTGATGCATTTTACGGCACAGCGTGGATTTCATCTCAGGGTGATTTTGCAGTGCTCGGGGATTCGATTTTAGTTTCCTATAACTCGAATTCTTCATATGTATCAATACCTGAGGGTATTAGGCAGATTGCACCAAATGCGTTTTATGAAAACACAGCTGTTAATAGCGTGAAGCTTCCTGTATCATTATTTGCAATAGGTGAGAGGGCTTTTATGGGTTGTAGTGCCCTGACTGATGTCGGGTTTAATGGTGGACTTGTGATGATAGATAACGAGGCTTTTGCTAAGTGTAGCAAGCTTAAATCTGTCACTACACCGAATACACTGTCAAAAATCGGTGTGGGAGCATTTATTGATTGTCCACAGCTTAAGAGCGCCTTTGTCCGTGGTAATAATGTATCGATAGGTTACGGTGCGTTTGCAAGCTGTGATTCACTCGAGGTTGTGCTTTTATCAAGCGATGTTGCTTCGATAGCTGACGACACATTTAAGGACAACACAAAGCTTAAGTACGTTACAGTACCACCACAGATTATCTCTGTTACTAAGAATGCGTTTAGTGGCTGTAACTCTCTGACAGTCATCACTGATGAAGATTCCTTTGCAAATCACGCTTTGTCAGGCAGTGTAAAGCTCAGCTATAACAGAGGTGACTCAGATGCTGACGGCAGAGTTGATATTATGGACGCAACAGGGGTACAGCTCCATATTGCAGATGTAATGCTGTTACCTGATGAAAATTTAGCTTATGCAGACGCTGATTTTGACGCAGATTTAACCATTCTGGACGCAACACATATCCAGCTTTTTATTGCAAAACTTTTGTAATTTTCCATTGACACGACATTTTTTTAGTGCTATATTATTAACAATATTTATCTTTGATAAGGACAACGCCTTGTTATTTGTGTTTTCAGAGAGTCGTCGGATGGTGCAAGACGACATCACTGTATCAGGGATACCACCTTTGAGATTGCGTAGGAAATGACGTGACGGCTGACCTCGATATCGGTCAATGAGGGTTTTATACTAAAGTTAGGTGGAACCACGGCATAGTTTATTGTCGTCCTGACATTCCGTAATGGAGTGTCAGGACGTTTTTTTATTCAAGCATATTTTTATTAGGAGAGATATTATGATAAATGTAGAGTTAAAAGGCGGAGTTATCCGTGAGTATGACGACAACATTACAGCAGCCCATGTAGCTAAGTCTATCGGTGCAGGTCTGTACAAATCTGTTTGTGCTGCTAAAATCGACGGTGTTCTGTGTGATTTACGTACACCGCTCACAAAAGATTGTAAGTTAGAGCTTCTCACTTTTGATGATGAAGAGGGTAAAAAGGCTTTTTGGCATACAACATCTCACATTCTTGCTCAGGCAGTAAAGAGAGTGTTCCCAAATGCTAAGTTTGCTATCGGTCCTGCTATTGATGACGGCTTCTACTATGACTTCGATGTAGAAAAGCCATTCTCAACAGAGGATATCGAAAAGATTGAAAAAGAAATGAAAGCAATCGTAAAGTCTGGTCTTGAGCTTGAGCGTTTCGAGCTTGAGCCACAAAAGGCTATCGAGCTTTTAGAAGAGATGGGCGAGCCATATAAGGTTGAACTTGCATCTGAGCACGCTGACAAGGGTGAGCCAATCAGCTTTTATAAGCAGGGTGAGTTTACTGACCTTTGTGCAGGTCCTCACCTTATGAGCGTAGCACCTATTAAAGCTATCAAGCTCACAAACTGCACAGGTGCTTACTGGCGAGGTGACGCAAAGAACGCACAGCTGTGCCGTGTATACGGTATTTCATTCCCTAAGGCTTCAATGCTTGAGGAGTATCTCACTATGCAGGAAGAAGCTCTCAAGCGTGACCACAACAAACTTGGTCGTGAGCTTGAGCTCTTTACAACATCACCACTTATCGGTCAGGGTTTACCTATTATGCTTCCAAAGGGTGCTCGTATCATCCAGCTTTTACAGCGTTTTGTTGAGGATTTGGAGCAGGCAAACGGCTGGCAGTTGACAAAAACACCGCTTATGGCTAAATCTGACTTGTATAAACTCTCTGGTCACTGGGGACATTACAAGGATGGTATGTTTGTATTAGGTGACGAGGAAAAGGACGACGAGGTATTTGCACTTCGTCCTATGACTTGCCCATTCCAGTATCAGGCATATTTAAACAGGGGTCGTTCATACCGTGACCTCCCAATGAGATTAAACGAAACATCAACACTTTTCAGAAACGAAGCAAGTGGCGAGATGCACGGCCTTATCCGTGTACGTCAGTTCACAATTTCTGAGGGTCACCTTATGTGTACTCCTGAACAGCTTGAGGACGAGTTCAAACACTGCTTAGAGCTTGCTATCTACTGCTTAAAGACACTCGGTCTTTATGAGGACGTTTCTTACCGTTTCTCACAGTGGGACCCATCTGACAGAGATAAGTATATCGGCACAGAAGAACAGTGGGACGAAGCTCAGGGTATCATGGGCAAGATTCTTGACCACCTTGAAATCCCATACAAAATCGGTATCGGCGAGGCTGCTTTCTATGGTCCAAAGCTTGATATCCAGATTAAAAACGTATTCGGCAAGGAAGACACTCTTATCACAATACAGGTTGACCAGATGCTCGCTGAAAAATTCGGTATGGAGTATGTGGACAAAGACGGTACAAAGAAGAACCCATACATCATCCACAGAACATCTCTTGGTTGCTACGAGAGAACACTCGCACTTCTTATCGAGAAGTACGCAGGTGCATTCCCAATGTGGTTAGCTCCTGTTCAGGTCAAGCTTTTACCAATCGCTGACAGACACCTTGACTACATTTACGAGGTTAAGAAAGCTCTCGAGAAAAAGGGTATGCGTGTTGAGATTGATGACAGATCAGAGAAAATCGGCTTCAAGATCCGTGAGGCACAGCTCCAGAAAGTTCCATATATGATTCTTGTCGGTGACAAGGATATCGAGAATAACACAGTTTCTGTCAGAGACAGAAAAGAGGGCGACCTCGGTGCAATGAGCCTTGATGACTTTATCGCTAAAGCTGTTGAAGAAATCGAAACAAAGCTCATTAAGTAATTTATACGGCTCCTTCTTATGAGGGAGCTGTCAGCGTAAGCTGACTGAGTGAGAGAAATGCTTTGAGATATCAATGCTATTGCTATGAACAAGCATTTTTTCTCGCTATGCCTATGATAATCGGCTACAATAAAATTTGGAGGTGACTCCTTGAGAAGAAAATCTACTATGAAAATCGCAAGGGGTCGCCTTGAAGAAGATAGAAGAAAAAGCGAAGACGTCTTTGAGTATCAGCGTGTAATGCTGTTTGTGTTGCCGCTTCTTATGGTGGCTGTGCTGGTGGTCGGAGTGTATTTCGGATATCTGTCGTATACTGATGATTTTGTCGATACAAAAGAGTTTGAACAGTCCTCGGTATCTGACCCTCAGTTTACAGATGATGAAAATAAAGAGCTACTAAGGGTCGTAAGCTCTGCTACCCCTGTAGGCGAGGACTATGTCCCACAGCTTAGCACAGTGAATGGGGTAGAGGTTAACACCCTGATGGCACAAGACCTTGAACTTATGCTCCTTGATGCTCAGTCAAGCGGACTGAATTTAACTTTAGTCAGCGGTTATATTTCTTATGAAGAACAAAAAGAAAAGTATAACAACGCAGTTGCAGAGCATAAGAAGTTAAACAAAAGCTCTACCGTTAAAGCGGAGGCGGCTGTCAAGAAGACTATCCCTAACGCTGGTGAGTGCGAACAGCAGACAGGTTTGCTTGTGAAACTCTCAGACGGTAGTGACAAAAAGTTTTCGGATACACCTGAATTTGACTGGCTACAGAAAAACTGTGTCAACTACGGCTTTGTGTTGAGATATCCTGACAAAGAGAACACAGGCGGACTGTCTTATTCCTCGGATTTATACCGTTATGTCGGCAGAGAATACGCTTTGTCAATGCGTACTTACAACCTGAATATGGACGAATTTGTCCGTTATTTAGCCTACCAATAAAAAAATTAAAAAAACACTTGCATTTTGTATTCTTTTATAGTATAATCCATTTGTTATATTTCGGTTTCAGCGAAAGAGGTGAACATCAATGAAGGAAAGTATCCATCCAAATTATGAGAAGACAACAATTACTTGCGCATGCGGTAATGTAATCGAGACAGGTTCAACTAAGAAAGATATCCGTGTTGAAATTTGTTCAAAATGCCACCCATTCTTCACAGGAAAGCAGAAGCTCGTTGATACCGGCGGACGTGTTGACAGATTTAAGAAGCGTTTCGGTATGGAAGGCAAATAATTGCGTAATTGTTGAGGCGGTACTGCGGTACCGCCTGTTCTTTTTTATTTGATAGTGAAAAGGAGTCAGCTGTGCAGACATATATTACTGTTAAAGGTTTTGATTATGACGAGTTTGTCGAGAAACGCTCACGCTTTATCGGATATATCAAACACGTCGAAACTGAAAAAGAGGCTACTGATTTTATAGCTGAGATTCGAAGTAAACACTGGGACGCTACGCATAACGTGTATGCATACGTACTCAGAGAGAATCAGATAAAGCGATACAGCGATGACAACGAGCCACAGGGCACCGCAGGTATGCCTGTGCTTGATGTTCTGTTAAAGAGCAACGTTGTCGATGTTGTGGTTGTTGTTACCAGATACTTCGGCGGTGTATTGCTTGGTGGTGGCGGACTTGTCAGAGCATACTCACACTCTGCTTCAATCGCACTGAAAAAAATCGGTATGACTACAATGCAGATGTGTTCACAGTGCAAGCTCACTTGTACATATACCCAGTACGGTAAGATTCCTGCTACTATTGCGTCATTTGACGGGGTTGTTGACGACAGCGAGTTTACGGATTTTGTGAGCGTGAAATTCCATCTCCCGTGTGACAATCTCAAAAAGCTCAACGAAGCTCTGTGTGAGCTCACCTGTGGCGATTGTCAGGCTGATCAGTTGTCAAAGGATTTTTACGAGTTGAAGAATAAATAACACAGATTTTGTAAAAACAAAGGGAAAAGTGGCGCCTTGTGCGTAATTATGATGTGTCCGAAGTTTTGGTGTAAATAAATTTATTTGTAAAAACAAAGGGAAAAGTGATACCTTGTGCGTAATTATGTGATATGATACCTAAAAAGTAGACATTTAAATACAGGACACCTTGATGTATAATAAAATAGTCAAGGAGTTGAAAAGAAATGGGAAAATACCAGTTCAGTTACGAAGAAAAAATTACCATCATCAGAGAACATGAGGAAAA
>JAFUKO010000048.1 GCA_017473555.1 Ruminococcus sp.
GCAAGGATTGCTGGTTTGTTGACGATACAGCAACAGACAGAATGCTTAGTGCAAACCCAGCTGTTGATGGCGAGTATATGCTTGATTGGACATTCTATGCAAACGATGAACTCAAGGTAGTTTACTTCGACGGCACAGAAATCAAGACATGGTACAAAGATCAGGCTGATAACTATAAGATCGGTGCTGATTCAGACAAGGTTGGTAACTGCACAGTATACTTCAACCCTGATGGAAATTCAGAGTGGTCATACACATACTTCACAGTACAGCCAAAGGGTACACCAATCGACCCAACAGACGCACCAACTGATGCTCCAACAGACGAGCCTACAGCTGAACCAACAGAGGAACCTACTGAGGAACCTACAGAGGAGCCAACTGAAGAGCCAACAGATGCACCTTCAAAGGCTGAGGCAGGTTACTACCTCGTTGGTACATTAAACGGCAAGGATTGCTGGTTTGTTGATGATACAGCAACAGACAGAATGCTCAAAGAAAACTCAGCTGTAAAAGGCGAGTACATGCTCGACTGGACATTCTATGCAAACGATGAAATCAAGGTAGTTTACTTTGACGGCACAGAAATCAAGACATGGTACAAAGACCAGGCTGACAACTACAAGATCGGTGCTGATTCTGACAAGGTTGGTAACTGCACAGTATACTTCAACCCTGACGGAAATTCAGAGTGGTCATACACATACTTCACAGTACAGCCAAAGGGCACACCGATTGATCCAACAGAAGAGCCTACAGCTGAACCAACAGAGGAGCCAACAGACGCACCAACAGATGCACCAACAGATGCACCTACAGACGCACCGACAGAGGCTCCAACAGAGGCTACTGGTTACACAGTTTATTGTGTGAACTCTAGCAAGTGGGATGTTGTATACGCTTATGCTTGGTCTCCTGAGAATGCAACATGGCCAGGCGTTGCTATGACTAAGACTGGTGACAAAGCTCCAAACGGTGCTGATGTTTACTCGATCACATTCGAGACAAAATACACTAACATTATTTTCAATAATAAGGGTAATGGTAGCCAGACACCTGACCTTGCATTCCAGGCTGGCAAGTACTTTGATCTTAGCACAAACAAGTGGTACAACACTCTTGCAGAAGTTCCTGCAACAGTTGCAATCGGTACAGGCGTATACCTTGCAGGTGGATTCAATGGTTGGAGTCAAAAGGGCAATGAGTTCAAGAAAGCTAGCTCTTCTGATACAATTGCTACATTGACAATGGACCTTGCAGCTAACACAACATATGAGTACAAGGTTATAAATAACGGTTCTTGGACAAGTACATCAACAGCTATTACAGCTTCAGGTACGACTGTAACAATGAGTTCTTCTGTAGGCGATAATGCTAAGATTACTACTAAGGCTGCTGGTACATATACATTCCAGTACAACACATCTTCAAAACAGCTCACAGTTATTTATCCATAATTAGTGAATGTTTGGTAAGTTGTATTAAATAAATGTAAACCAAACTTTAGGGACAGGCGAAAGCCTGTCCCTTTTGTTATGCCTTTGTTTTACAATATGTTGCGTCAAATTAGATATATTCGAGTAAAATTAACAATCTATTCTTTTTTTTTACAATTTTTATGGTATACTTACTTGGGAAGGGGTGCAAAGTATGAAATTTTATGATATTTCGAGGGATATTATGACAACTCAACCTTATCAGGGCGATCCATCGCCAAGTGTTAAGGTGCTAAGTAGCATTCAAAGTGGTGATATGTATAATATGACACAGTTTACGATGTGTTGCCATCAGGCAACGCACATAGATGCACCTCTGCATTTTGATGAGGATGGTTCGAATATAGCCTCTCTTAAGCTGTCGCCTTTTTATGGAAAGTGTACTGTTGTTACTATTGATGGCGTGCTTACCGGTGAGGATATGGAAGAATTGTTGCCACATTGCAGAAAACGTCTTATTCTACATGGAAATGGGAAAGCTTATCTTAGTAGCAGTGCTGCACAGGTTATCGCTGAAAGCGGTTTGATACTTATCGGTACAGATGCTGTCAGCATTGCGGCTCCTTTTGATGAGATGCGTACACATCTTGAGCTCGCCCGTGCTAATGTCGCTGTGCTTGAGAATCTTTACCTCAACGGTGTTGAGGACGGAGTGTATACTCTTTGTGCATTTCCTATCAAGCTTTCTGAGCTCGAGGCTGCTCCGTGCAGAGCAGTTTTAGTTGATGAGGGCAAGGGGCTTTGATTGCAAAATAAATCAGTGAGGTATAATATGAAAAAATCGCTTTCGTTTTTTATCGCGATATTGCTTGTGCTGTCAACATTGATGCTGACTGCCTGCGGTACTGATAAGGCTGTGGTGGAATCTGTGCTTGAGATTGATTCTCAGTATAATGGTCACAGAAGCATTACGGTTAAGTATCCGCTTTCTGCACATATCGACGAGTTGGCGGATGTGTTGGTCAAGAACAATCCGCTTATGGACAGTGGGAAGTCTACATTTGAATACGTTGGAGTTGATGAGGATGGCTATGTCTTTGTTATGGATATGGTGTTCTCAAGTTACGACGAGTATATTTCGCTTGTAAGTTCACTTATCGGAAGACAGGCGACATCATATATGTCTTTGCCAACATCTGTTCTTGCTAATGGTACCAGAATGAAGGAAGACTTTGATGTTTCTGACCTTGTTTTATGGATGAAGAAATACTCAGACTCTATTGATGATACAAAGAATATTGAGTATGATTACGCAGTAAATACGGTGAGCGTCAATGGTGAGGTGTTTAATACAGATTCAACAATTGATGTTAATTCTCTTGAGGGACATCCGATTAACTCTATTACTGTCGAAACTACCAACCTTAAAGATGGAACATATGACAGAACAATAACTTTCTCGGTGCCTAATCAGACTTATATTGATTTGTCCGGTTCTATAAAGGAGTTCTTTACTACTAACACTAGTCCGGCTGCTCAGTATTGTGATTGGACAAGTCTGGGAAGCAGTTGGGAATATAAGGTTATATATAAAGGTATAACTATCGATGAGCTTGCAGAATATACCGCGATGCTTCTTGATGCTGATGAAGATGTAGTTTTCTATGGCGACAAAGATAATTCCAGTACACCATTGTCAGAGGGTCTTGTTTTTGAAGAAAACTTTAACACAGCTAGTTTTATCGGCAGTGATGGCGAAGTCGAGCTTTTATATAAGTATGCTTTACCTACAAAGACTACACACGGTGACGGCAATGTTTATTCTGATGGTAAGTGGAATGCCGTAGGATCGTGGCAGGAAGGTATTTATTCTGTTGAACTTGATTCGGGCAATATGAATATTCGTATTCCTGACGGAATCCAGTATGCTATCAATGGTATCCGTATGGATATGGAGGTACTTGGTAGAGATAATTTTGTTCGTAAAACTGAGTTTCTTTACTCTAAAACTCAGGGAATAGACGGTATGAATTACGCTCAGGACTTTTTCGAGTCAAAGGGAGCGGTGGTTGAAATTGACGAAGATGCAGATAATCTTATCTGTCGTGTTATTTGTCAGGGTACATCTGCTGAAATCACAGATAATCTGGTGGAGTATTTCGGAAGCGGTAATTTTGTTTCTTACTCTGTGAAAGAAAAGGCGTTGTCGTTAAGCGATAAAACAGAACTTAACGATTACATTAATCTTTCATATATGCTTAATTCTACAAATGCAAACCGACCTATTACTTATACAGTACACTCTTCGTCTGCTGAGAGCATCATTGACCTTAGTTGTGATGGTGTTGATGCTGTAAAAGCGACAAAGGATTCAAAGACATTAAAGGTAGATGTCAAAGGTGGTCAGGGCACAGTATCATATAACGGAAACATTCCTGATACAAAAAATGTAATTATTTACTGTGTTCTTGGTTCACTTATGTTGAGTGTCACGATTGCGGTTGTTGTTCTGATGCTCAGAAAACAGTATCGAAAGGTTGCATTGGAACAGGATGTGGCTCCATCTGTATCACAGCAGACAACTACATTTAGTATCTCAGAGCTTAAAAGTCGTAAGGAAAAGATTGACAAGCAGTATCGTGATGAGATAGACAAAGATATTGAAGAAAAAATCGAAGCAGACAGAATAGAGAGTCTGAGCCGTGAACTTAAAGCTAAAGAGTTGGAAAAGCTTACAAAAATGGTGAATGGTGAGCCACTCGATGACGAAGAAAGCTCTGATAAGGAGGATAGGGATGTATAAGCTGGTTGTGTTTGATTTAGACGGCACATTATGTGATACATTGAGTGACCTGGGAAACGCTATGAATTTCGCTTTAGAAAGTGAGAACTTGCCAGTCCATCCGCTTTCGGCATATAACAAGTTTGTTGGTAACGGGATTAACAATCTGGTAAAACAGGTGCTGATGGATAAAAGTGCTGACGAAGAACTTTGTAAAAAGGTTAAGGCTAAGTTTGATGCTTATTACCCTCTCCATCTGTGTGACGACACTGTTGCATATGATGGAATATCCGAGTTGCTTTCAGAGCTTAAAGTACTGGGGATAAAAACAGCGGTAAATTCAAACAAGCCACATAATTATGTGCCTACAATTTTAGAAACCTTGTTTCCTGAGCACGATTTCGACATTGCGTGGGGAAAAAGAGATTCTTTTGAGCGCAAACCTAGTCCTCAGGCGTTGCTTGAAATGATAAAACTCATTGGTGTTGAAAAAAATGATGTGATTTATATCGGCGACAGTGATGTTGATGTCTTTACTGCTCATAACGCAGGAGTGAAAGTGTGTGGTGTTGAATGGGGTTTTCGAGGTAAAGAAGAGCTTCTTTCTGTCGGAGCTGATTATACCGCAAAAGACACAGTCGAATTGCTTAATATAATTAAAGGTATAGTATGAATAGAAATTACAGCAGAGAGCTTGATGCTTTGATAGAGAAAAACAGAATAGAAAGAGTTACCCCTAAACTGATGCTCCATGCCTGTTGTGCCTGCTGTGCAAGTTATGTACTTGAGTATCTCAGTTCTCATTTTGAAATTTATCTGCTTTTTTGTAATCCTAACATTACTGAAGTTGATGAGTATAGGTATCGTTACAGTGAGCTTAAACGACTTGTTTCTGAAATGGGACTGTCAGATAAGGTGAAGTTTGTCGAGTGTGAATATCAACCTGATGTGTATCTTGATGCTGTGTCCGGTTATGAAGATGCAAAAGAAGGTGGTTCTAGATGTGGGATTTGCTTTGATATGCGACTAAAGACTACTGCCTTGTTTGCTAAAGAATATGGTTGTGATTATTTTGCGACAACACTGACAATAAGCCCACTGAAAAACGCCTCCTATATAAATAGTATAGGTCAGCGTATTTCAAAAGACTTTGGAGTTGAGTATCTACCGTCTGATTTTAAGAAGAAAAACGGCTACAAACGATCTATAGAGTTGTCACACGAATACAATCTATACCGCCAGAATTATTGTGGTTGCGTTTTTTCAAAAAGCAATTGAATATCTGCTTGGTGATGTGATGGTGTTATCAGCTGGCTGAAAGAATAAAATGTACTACAAAATGCCTCTGTGTAAAAGCAGGGGCATTTTTTGTTACATCAATGCAAATATAGACAAGTTTTATCTTATCACTACAAAATCTTGAAATGCTTATTAAAAAAGTGTATAATTTTTATAAATGGGTAGAATTAAAAGGGGTGTAATATGAGAGCAGATGGTAAAAAGCTCAAAGGTGCCGACCCTATGTATCAGGTGGCTGCTCATATAATGGCAAAACGTAGTGATGCTATGAATATGATTACGCTTGATATACCGGTTGAGCCTATGAGTAAGTATTTGAATGAAAAAAGAAAAGAAGGTAAACGATACAGTCACCTCTCGTTGATTATTGCGGCATATCTTCAGACGTTGGCTGAATTTCCGGCATTGAACAGATTTGTTGTTAATAAGACCATTTACGCAAGAAACGAAATAGCGGTGGGTATGGTTGTTTTAAAGGGAGGCAAAATTGACTCTCACGGCACAATGAGCAAGCTTTACCTTGAGCGGCATTATACTCTTGATGATGTGCAAAGTACTATTGAAAAGTACATAGAGGATAATCGTAACGTTGATAATGAAAACGGTACAGATAAAATAATTAAGGTGCTGCTCAGTATTCCGGGGCTTGTCAGATTTGCGGTATGTCTGTTCAAGGTTCTCGATAAATTCGGAATGCTACCTAAGAAGATTATTGATATAAGTCCGTTTCATGTCAGCGCTGTGGTTACTAATCTGGCTAGTATACGCACTAATCATATCTATCATCACGTTTATGATTTTGGTACTACGAGCATAGCACTTGCTATGGGTAATTTGAGAGAAGTACCTGTGCGTGAAAAAGGTGAGGTTGTATTTGAACGCTGTATGCCTATCGGTATGGTAATGGATGAGCGTATCGCTTCCGGCAGTTACTTTGCACTGGCTTTCAGAAAGTTTAAAAAGCTTCTGGCGCAACCTCAATTACTTGAAACACCTTGCGAAAACATTATTTTAGACGAATGATTTTTATAAATTGTTTTTGATTTATATGACGCAATATGTAAAAACGCGCAAAATTTGTAATTTTTTTGTAACAAAATAGATTAAAAGCTAGTAAATATGCGTATTACGTTGTAACAAAATTGTAATTTATAATTATACCGTGCTTGACAAAGCTGGGGTGAATCGGTATAATAAATTATGGTATGTAACAAGCAATTTACAAGATGATTACAAAAGTAACAAAATTTTAGTATTTAGTTACAAAAATAACAATAATATTACAAATTGTAACTTTTAGCTATGAAATGTAACATTATTGTTGGTAGTAATGCTTGGTTGCTTGACATATAATGAAGATGCTTATCAAAGCATTAAAATTAAGGAGGAAATTAAAATGCTTAAGACAAACAAAGTTGTTAGTCTGATTCTTGCAATTGTTATGGTATTCAGCATGTTTACTGTAGCAGCTTCTGCACTTTCAGATGACACACGCGCTGAGATTGTTATCGGTAATGAGTCTTACCAGTGTATCGTTGGTAACACTTACACTTACACATACTATCTCAACGTTAGTGATGTAACAGCTAATTCTTCAAAGCCAGGTTACATTATTAACATGGAGGCTACAACTTACTATGATAGTGATGCTCTTAAGATCACTAACTTCGTAAAAGAAAAGCCATTCCCAGGTTTCCCAATGGAGGGTTACATTGATATGTTCCCTGTAATGTGGGCAGCTGGTCTTGTTTGTAACCCAGACGCTGATGGCAGAATGCTTTTCAACGCATCACTTATCGACGGTATGCAGTTCGATACTGACGAGTCAGTACTCGTTAAGGTTGATTTCGAAGTGCTTAAGCCAGGTAAAACTGAAGTAAACACATTTATCGAGAACTCTGCTGATATGGACAGAAAGCCTATCTTTGCTGACTTCGAGTTCAAGGGTGAAGGCACATGTGGCATGGTTGAGACTCTCACAGGTGATTTCGCAGAGGATCCAACAGAGGAGCCAACTGATGAGCCTACAGAGGAGCCTACACAGGAGCCTACAGAGGAGCCAACAGAAGAGCCAACAGAAGAGCCAACAGTTGCTCCAGCTGCTAAGTACACAGTAGCAGGTGACTTCCTTACACCTTCATGGGATCCAACAGCAAACGAAATGACAAAGGGCGAGTATGAGCTTGATGGCGTTAAGTATGACTACGCTATTACAGTAGACGTTCCTCAGGCAGGCACATTCAACTTCAAGGTAACTAACGGTACTTGGGATGTTGCTTACCCTGCAAACAACTTCTCATTCACAACAACAGGCGCTGGTGAAATCACAATCTACTTCGATTCAGCTACACAGGCTATCGCAGTAAGCGGTGACATCATCGACGATTCAGAATTCGTTGTTGAGTCTATCACAGCAGTTGGTAACGGTGACGGCAATTGGTTAAACGGCATCAACTGGGATCCAGCAGCTGAAGTAAACGATCTTACAGAAATCGCTCCAGGCGTATGGCAGATCGTATACGAAGACATTGAAGATTACGATATGTATCAGGTTAAGTTCGCAGTTAACCACTCATGGACATACAACTGGACAAGTGATGGCGTATTTGACGGCCAGACAAACCCTAACAATGTTGTTGAGGTAAATGGTTCAACTGTTACACTTACAATCGATATCAATGGATTTGATTTCGCTACTAAGGAAGGTACAGTTATCACAAAATTTGAGGTAACACCTCCAACTGAGGATCCAACAGAGGAGCCTACAGAAGAGCCAACACAGGAGCCTACAGAAGAGCCAACAGAGGAGCCTACAGAGGAGCCAACACAGGAGCCAACACAGGAGCCTACAGATGTTGATGGTCTCTATGTAAGAGTTGACGGCGAGCTCTACGAAGTAGAACAGGGTCAGGAATACACATACACATTCTACTTAACAGTTCCAACACCAGTTATGGCTCTTGATGCTACAACATGGTATGACACAGAAGGCCTTGACGTTATTCCTGGTGAAGTTATCGACATGTTCCCTAACACACCATCAATCGTTTCAAACGTAGACGGTATTGACGGCGAGATCCTTTACAACTTAACTGTTGCTCCAAGCAGCGTTGACTTCACAACAGAGAAGGTATTATTCACAGTTAACTTCCTCGTAACAGCTGAGTCAGGTATCTATGACATCATGACACAGGTTAAGACACTTGCTGACGAGGATCGCAACACATATGTAGACAACTACCAGACAATCATCGATACATGGAATGGTAGAGAAGAGTTCGGCGTAGGCGAACAGCCAACTGACGAGCCAACTGAGGAACCAACTCAGGAGCCAACTCAGGAGCCAACTGAGGAGCCAACACAGGAGCCTACACAGGAGCCTACAGAAGAGCCAACTCAGGAGCCTGAGCCAAAGACATACATCAAGACAGAGAACGGCTACTACGAAGTAGAAAAGGGCCAGAC
>JAFUKO010000049.1 GCA_017473555.1 Ruminococcus sp.
CAACAGCGTTCTTCTATGGTAAGATGATGGTAGTTCATATAAATCTCTCCCTTATTTTAGTTGTGTGGTAACTCTATTTTAACAGAGATTTGTATGAACTTCTTCTTTTTTTAACTGTTGCACTTGATAGTATAATTCACCTGTTTAAATAGAAAAGGCTCGGTTTAACCGAGCCTTTTTACATAGCAATTGCTGAATTCAGTAATGGTATTTATTCTTATTTGCTACAAACATAATGACAGCGACAACAAGTGAACACAGCTCAGCAAATACGATTGAGTACCATATTCCGTCTACTCCCATCACTAAAGGTAGTAATAACACAAAAGCTACCTGAAATATAACAGTTCTTAGCACAGAAATTATCGCAGAAACAATTCCGTTGTTCAAAGCGGTGAAAAATGCTGATGCAAACATAGGAATTCCGGCAAATAAAAACGAGAAGGAGAATATCAAAAATCCTCTTTGGGTCAGATTTAGCAGGTTTTCGTCATAGCCGACAAAAAGAACCGACAGTGGTTTTGAAAGTAACAGTGACATAATAAGCATCACAACAGATGAAGAAACGATAATAACAAGACTTTTTTTAAAAAGACTTCTGAGTTCGTCGTGGTTACATGAGCCATAGTTGAAGCTGATAATTGGTGCTGTACCTATACAGTAACCGATGAATATCGACAGAAAAATAAGGTTGACATACATCAGCACTCCATATGCAGCGACACCATCTTCACCTGTAAACTTCATAAACTGAGCGTTGTATAACATACTTACAAGTGACATTGATACGTTAGATAATAGCTCAGACATACCATTTGTACAGGTGCGTGCAAGTACCCAGGAGTTGAACTTTGTTTTACATAGCTTTAAAAGACTACTGTTCTTTCGAGAGAAATATATAAGCGGGAAGATGCCTCCGATAAACTGGCTTATAGCTGTTGCACTTGCAGCTCCGGCAAGTTTTAAATCAAAGACTGCGATTAACAGCCAGTCGAGTATCATATTTGCTATACCGCACATCAAAGTCATATATAGTCCGAGCTTAGGCTTTTCTGCTGTGACAAAAAAGCTCTGGAACTCAAACTGCAAAACAAAAAACGGGACGGATAAACAGAGAATTCTGCCATATATCATACAGTTTTTCAGCAATTCACCCTGCGCTCCCAGTAATACCGATATTGGCCGCATAAAAACAAAAGCAATAATAGCGATGATTACACTTAATATCAGTGAAATGTATACCAGAAGCGAAAACTGAGAGTTAGCGTTCTTTTTGTCGCCTTCGCCCATTGTTTTTGCAACAAGAGCACTACCACCTGTGCCAAACATAAAGCCGATACTACCCATAACCATAATCAAAGGCCAGATAAGGTTGAGTGCCGCAAACGGTGTTTTGCCGACATAGTTTGATACAAAGTAGCCGTCTACCACGCCGTATATAGATGTGAATATCATCATAGTGATTGGCGGAAATGTAAAACGTATTAATTTTTTATACGAAAAGTGGTCGGATAATTGGATTTTAGCTTTAGTCATTTTTAAGTCTTACTGTTATTTCTCCTGTGGATAAAGTTTTTATACCGTTTTCGGTTTCTATCACAAGACCACCATTGCTGTCAATGTCGATAGCCGTAGCGTTTTTTTGTTCGTTGTTTTCAATGTAATTTATATGTTTGTTCAGTACAAGCGAGCGTTCTTTGTATTTATCAATAAAACATCGTGTGCTGATGGTTTTATATGATTCAATTATCTTATCTGTGATTAAAGCACACAGGTGATTGCGATTTATAGCTTGTCCTAAAGAAGTGGCTGTGTCTTTAAGCTCTGTTGGAAAGTCAGTTGTTCTGATGTTTATTCCGATGCCGATGATGATACCCTTAATCTTAAAGCTAAGAGGATCTGTCACTGCCTCACACAATATACCGCATACTTTTTTGTTATCAATGTAGATGTCGTTAACCCATTTTATCATAGGTTTTATATTACACAATTCTTCAAGAGCTTCACATACACATACTGCTACAGCAGTTGTCATACAAACTATGTCCTGTGTCTGTGTGTCGGCTTTTAGCATCAGCGACATATAAAGTCCTGTATCACTCGGAGAGTAAAATGTTCTGCCCAGCCTTCCTCTACCTGCACTTTGTTGGTCGGCAACATAAAGGAGAGGGGTATCTGCGAGTTTGTGGGAATTGCGTTTTGCTTCATTATTAGTTGAGTCGATAGTGTCAAAGTAGTAAATGTCAGCTTTGTGGTTTAAATAAGAGCTGATATTTTCAGCGGACAATACCATTATAATCACAACCTTCCGATTTTAATGATATCACAAAAATATAGTTGAATCAAACATACATAATAACACAAAATCGCATATACAGAAAATTTGTAATATTTACGCCAAGAAATATTAAACGCACCCGAGTGTTTGTAAATTGCCAAATTCAGGCAAAATCCGACTTTTAATTCTGATGTAGAATTATACTTAAAAATATCAAAAAAATCTGAAAAAATTCTTGACATTATTCTTTTTTAGATATAAGATTATACACTGTACCATTATGGGGGCATCTGCCCCTATTTCACAACAAAAAGTTTTGCAAACGATGAATATTAGCACACTTGATAAATCTTGTCAAGAGTCTTTTTCGCAACAAATTTGTAATTTTTTGTGGTGCCGAATGTCGGGTGTTTTCGCGACAACACCCATATAGATTTTTAAAGGAGTGATATGCCTATGGTAAACGTCAAACCGGTAAAGTTAGGCAACAGTCAGCGATACAGCTTTGGTAAAATCGACGATGTTATCGATATGCCAAATCTTATCGAAGTGCAGAAAAAGTCCTACCAGTGGTTCTTAGACGAGGGTCTTAAGGAAGTATTCAAGGATGTATCAGGTATTACTGATTATCAGGATAACCTTGTACTTGACTTCATTGATTATACTCTCGATGTTGACCACCCGAACTATTCTGTTATCGAGTGTAAGGAAAGAGATGCTACTTACTCAGCAGCTCTGCGTGTTACAGCTCGACTTCTTAACAAAGAAACAGGCGAAATCAAAGAATCGAATGTATTTATGGGTGATTTCCCACTCATGACAGCTAGTGGCACTTTCGTAATCAACGGTGCTGAGCGTGTTATCGTATCTCAGCTCGTCAGATCTCCAGGTGTTTACTACAAGATGGACCACGATAAGACAGGTAAGGAGCTGTTCTCCTCAACCGTTATCCCTAACCGTGGTGCATGGCTTGAATACGAGAATGATGTAAACGACGTACTTTATGTCCGTATTGACAAGAACCGTAAGGTTCCTATCACTGTTTTCCTTCGTGCTTTAGGTCTTGGCACAAACGCTGAGATTATCGAGAAGTTCGGTGACGACGCTCGAATCAAGGCTACTTTTGAAAAGGATACTGCTACTTGTGTGGAAGAGGGTCTTATCGAGGTTTACAAGAAGCTCAGACCTTCAGAACCTCCTACAGTAGAGAGTGCACAGACTCATATCAATAACTTATTCTTCGACCCACGCCGTTATGATATGTCAAGGGTCGGCAGATATAAATATAACAAGAAGCTCGGTATGTCCAACCGCTTACCTGGTCAGGTACTTGCTGAGCACATCGTAAATCCTAGAACAGGCGAAATCTTGGCTAAGCGCGGCGATACTATCGACCGTGACAAGGCATTAGAGATTGAAAACGCTGGTGTTAAGGAAGCTTTTGTTGCAGGTGAAGAGGG
Organism: Ruminococcus sp.; assembly: GCA_017473555.1. Taxonomy (GTDB): domain Bacteria; phylum Bacillota; class Clostridia; order Oscillospirales; family Acutalibacteraceae; genus Ruminococcoides. The sequence goes on from JAFUKO010000049.1 coordinate 3,739, forward strand.
CAAGAGTATTAAGGTTCTCTCAAACGGTATGGTTGACATCAATGCTTATGTCGACTTCGACTGTGAAGAACTTGGCATCAAAGAGAAGGTTTCTTTTGATGTTTTATGCGAGATTCTTGATTCCTGCGAGAATGAAGCTGAGATCAAGAAGGCTATCAGACTCAGAGCTGCTGAGCTTATCCCTAACCACATCACAACAGATGATATCTTCGCTACAGTTAACTATATGAATACTTTAGCTGAGCATATCGGTACTACTGACGACATCGACCATTTAGGTAACCGTCGTATCCGTTGTGTCGGCGAGCTTTTACAGAACCAGTTCAGAATTGGTTTCTCAAGACTTGAGAGAGTTATCCGTGAGCGTATGACACTCCAGGCTCAGGATCCGGAGGCTCTTTCTCCAAGCTCACTTATCAATATCCGTCCTGTAACTGCTGCTATCAAGGAGTTCTTCGGCAGCTCCCCGCTTTCACAGTTTATGGACCAGACTAACCCGCTGTCAGAGCTTACTCATAAGAGAAGACTCTCAGCTTTAGGTCCTGGCGGTCTGTCGCGAGATCGTGCAGGTTTCGAGGTTCGAGACGTACACTACACACACTACGGACGTATGTGTCCTATCGAGACTCCTGAAGGTCCTAACATCGGTCTTATCTCATATCTTGCTACATTTGCAAGAATCAATGAATATGGCTTTGTTGAGGCACCTTTCAGAAAAATTGATAAAGAAACAGGCGTCGTAACTGATGAAGTTGTATATATGACAGCTGATATGGAGGACGATTTTGTTGTAGCTCAGGCTAACGAACCACTCGATGAAAACGGCAGATTCGTAAACTCCAAGGTTGTCGGCCGTCACAGAGATGAGTTCGTTGAGTATGCTCCATCAGAATTCGATTTCATGGACGTTTCTCCACGAATGGTTGTATCAGTTGCTACAGCGATGATTCCGTTCCTTGAAAACGATGACGCGAACCGAGCACTCATGGGTTCTAACATGCAGCGACAGGCTGTTCCGCTTCTTGTTACTGATTCACCTATTGTCGGTACAGGTATGGAGTACAAGGCAGGTACTGACTCAGGTGTCTGCATACTTTCAGAAGAAGACGGTATCGTTATGAGCGTTGATGCTGACCATATTCGTGTTCAGTATGACTCAGGCAGAATTCAGGACTTCGAGGTTATCAAGTTCTTACGTTCTAACCAGGGTACTTGCGTTAACCAGATTCCTATCGTTTCACGTGGTCAGAGAGTAGTTAAGGGCGAAGTTCTTGCTGACGGTCCTTCTACAAAGAACGGTGAGATTTCTCTTGGTAAGAACGCTCTCATTGGCTTTATGACATGGGAAGGTTACAACTACGAGGACGCTGTCCTTATCAATGAAAAAATCGTCAGAGATGACGTTTATACATCTATCCATATTGAAGAATACGAAACTGAGGCAAGAGATACTAAGCTCGGTCCTGAGGATATCACAAGAGATATTCCTAACGTTGGTGAGGATATGCTCAGAAACCTCGACGAGAACGGTATTATCCACATCGGTGCCGAGGTTCACGCAGGTGACATCCTTGTTGGTAAGGTAACACCAAAGGGTGAAACAGAGCTTACTGCTGAAGAAAGACTCCTTAGAGCAATCTTCGGCGAGAAGGCAAGAGAAGTAAGAGATACTTCTTTAAGAGTTCCACACGGTGAGTCAGGTATCGTTGTTGACGTTAAGGTCTTCACAAGAGAAGATTCTAGAGATGAACTCCAGCCTGGCGTTAACAAGGTTGTAAGATGCTATCTTGCTCAGAAACGTAAGATTTCTGTCGGCGATAAGATGGCTGGTCGTCATGGTAACAAGGGTGTTGTTTCCCGTATCTTACCTGTTGAGGATATGCCATTCTTACCTGATGGTACTCCACTTGATATCGTACTTAACCCTCTGGGCGTACCTTCCCGTATGAACATCGGTCAGGTTCTCGAGGTTCACTTAGGCTATGCTGCTAAGGCTTTAGGCTGGAAGATTATGACACCGGTATTTGACGGTGCTCACGAGCAGGATATCTTTGAACTTTACGAGCAGATCAGAGATAAGGACGATTATCCTGACAAAAAGGATGTTACAGGCATTGACTTTGGCGAGTGCTTCAAGCACAACGGCATTTCAATGGAATGTAAGACAAGACTTAAAGACGGTAGAACAGGTGAGTATTTTGATAACCCTGTTACTGTCGGCTATATGTATTACTTAAAACTCCATCACCTCGTTGATGATAAGATTCACGCACGTTCAACAGGTCCTTACTCACTTGTTACTCAGCAGCCACTCGGCGGTAAAGCTCAGTTTGGTGGTCAGCGTTTCGGTGAGATGGAAGTTTGGGCACTTGAGGCTTATGGTGCAGCTTATACACTTCAGGAAATCCTGACTGTTAAGTCTGACGACGTTGTAGGCCGTGTTAAGACTTACGAAGCTATTGTTAAGGGTCAGAATATCCCAACACCTGGTATCCCTGAGTCATTCAAGGTACTTATCAAGGAGCTCCAGTCACTCTCACTTGATGTCAGAGTTCTTGATAAAGATGGCGGTGAAATCGACCTTAAGCAGAAGTTTGACGAGGACGAGGAAACAATGGTAGTAGTAGCTGATGATGAGACCTTAAACGAGGATCAGGTTATGACTACACTCGAAGGTTTCCAGCTTGATGAAGAATCAGAAGAGGGCAATATGTTTGATGAGTCTTCAATTTTTGAGGATCACGACGATATGCTCGAATTCGATGATTACGGCACTGATGAAATGTAAGGAGGAGCAAAACTATGGATAACAATGTATTTGATTCAATTAAAATAGGACTTGCTTCCCCTGACCAGATCAGAGAGTGGTCACATGGCGAAGTTAAAAAGCCTGAGACAATTAACTATCGTACTTTAAAGCCAGAGCGTGACGGTCTTTTCTGCGAGCGTAGTTTCGGACCTACAAAGGACTGGGAATGTCACTGTGGTAAGTACAAGAGAATCAGATTTAAGGGCAAGGTTTGTGACCGTTGCGGTGTTGAAGTTACACGTGCAAAGGTCAGAAGAGAAAGAATGGGACACATCGAGCTTGCAGCTCCTGTATCACATATCTGGTACTTCAAGGGTATTCCTTCCCGTATTTCTCTGATGCTCGACATCTCTCCACGTGCTCTTGAAAAAGTACTTTACTTTGCATCATATATCGTAACTGATCCGGGTGACTGCCGTGAACTTGCTAAAATGCAGTTCTTAAACGAGCAGGAATACCGTGATATGCGTGAAAAATACGAGGACGACTTCAAAGCATCTATGGGTGCTGAGGCTATCAAGGAACTCTTAGAGCAGATTGATCTTGAGGTTCTTTCAGTTGAGCTTAAAGAAGAGCTTGAGGGTGCTACAGGTCAGAAGAAAGTTCGTCTTCAGAAACGTCTTGAAGTTGTCGAGGCGTTCAGAATGTCAGGCAACCGTCCTGAGTGGATGATTCTTGACGTAGTTCCTGTTATCCCACCGGATATCAGACCAATGGTACAGCTCGACGGTGGTCGTTTTGCGACATCAGACTTAATCGACCTCTATCGTAGAGTTATCAACAGAAACAACCGTTTAAGAAGACTTTTAGAGCTTGAAGCTCCTGACATCATCATCAGAAATGAGAAGAGAATGTTACAGGAAGCTGTAGATGCTCTTATCGATAACGGCAGACGTGGTAGACCTGTTACAGGTCCTAACAACCGTGCTTTAAAATCTCTTTCAGATATGTTAAAGGGTAAGCAGGGTCGATTCCGTCAGAACCTTCTCGGTAAGCGTGTTGACTACTCCGGACGTTCTGTTATCGTTGTAGGTCCTGAGCTCAAGATGTACCAGTGCGGTCTTCCAAAAGAGATGGCACTCGAGCTCTTTAAACCATTTGTTATGAAACGCCTTGTTGAAACAAAGGCTGTTCAGAATATCAAGGCTGCAAGAAAAGCAGTCGAGCGTGCTAAACCTGAGGTTTGGGATGCACTTGAAGTTGTAATCAAGGGTCATCCTGTTCTTCTTAACCGTGCTCCTACACTTCATAGACTCGGTATCCAGGCGTTTGAGCCTGTACTCGTTGAGGGTAGAGCATTAAAACTCCATCCGCTCGTTTGTACAGCGTACAACGCTGACTTCGACGGCGACCAGATGGCTGTTCACGTTCCACTTTCTGCAGAAGCTCAGGCTGAGGCTAGATTCCTTATGCTCGCTGCGGGTAACCTGTTAAAACCATCAGACGGACGTCCTGTTGCTGTTCCTACACAGGATATGATTTTAGGTTCTTACTACCTCACACTTGATAAAGATGGTGAGCCTGGTGAGGGCAAGGTGTTCCGTGATATTGATGAAGCTATGATGGCTTATCAGGCAGGTTATTTAACACTCCATTCTAAGATTAAGGTCAGAAGAACTTTAAATATTGATGGTGTAGAAAAAACAGGTATCGTAGATACTACAGTTGGTAAGATCATCTTCAACCGTCCTATCCCACAGGATTTAGGCTTTGTTGACAGAACTGATCCTGCTAATACATTCAAGTTCGAAATCGACTTCCTTGTTGGTAAGAAACAGCTTGGTAAGATCATCGATGCTTGTATAAAAATTCACGGCACTGAGATTACTTCTGTTGTTCTTGATGAAATCAAGTCACAGGGTTACAAATACTCAACTCAGGGTGCTATCACAGTTGCTGTTTGTGACGCTAAAATCCCACCGGAGAAGAAAGAAATCATCGCTAAGGCTGAGGCTGATGTTGATGCTATCCGTGATGAGTACATGATGGGTCTTCGTTCTAACGAAGAGCGTTACGAAGAAGTTTTACGTATCTGGGAAAAGGCTACTAACGATGTTACTGCTAAACTTCAGGGTAACCTCGACAGATATAACCCAATCTTTATGATGGCTGACTCTGGTGCTCGAGGCAGTATGAGCCAGATCCGTCAGCTTGCTGGTATGCGTGGTCTTATCGCAAATACATCAGGTAAGACTATCGAAATCCCTATCAGAGCTAACTACCGTGAAGGTCTTAACATTTTAGAATACTTTATTTCATCCCGTGGTGCTCGTAAAGGTCTTGCCGATACAGCTCTTAGAACTGCTGACTCAGGTTACCTTACACGTCGTCTTGTTGACGTATCTCAGGATGTTATCATCCGTGAGGACGATTGTGGTGCTACTGAGGGTCTTGAAGTATTTGACATCAAGGCAGGCAAGCAGACAATCGAAGGTTTACACGAGCGTCTTATCGGTCGTTACCTTGTTAACGATTTCTGTGACGAAAACGGTAACGTTCTCGTATCTAAGGATGTAATGATGGGTGACGAAGAAGCAGATATCATCTGTAACTCAGGTGTTGAGAAGATCGAAATCCGTTCAATTTTAGGCTGTCAGTCTAAGTACGGCGTATGTAAGAAGTGCTACGGCTCTAACCTTGCAAACGGTCAGCCTGTAACAGTCGGTGAGGCTGTTGGTATTATCGCTGCTCAGTCTATCGGTGAGCCTGGTACTCAGCTTACAATGAGAACCTTCCATACCGGTGGTGTTGCGTCAGCAGAAGATATCACACAGGGTCTTCCACGTGTTGAAGAACTCTTTGAGTCACGTAAACCAAAGTCACTTGCTATCATCAGTGAAATCGATGGTGAAGTCAGATTTGAAGACATCAAGAACAACCGTCACGCTGTTGTATATAATAAGGAAACAAGCGAAGACAGAGCATACCTCATCCCATTCGGCTTCAGAGTTGCTGTTGAAGAGGGCCAGCAGATTAAGAAGGGTGACAAAATCACCGACGGTGCTGTTAACCCACACGATATTCTTGAGATTCTCGGCACAAAGTCTGTACAGGACTACCTCATTTCAGAGGTACAGAGTACTTACCGCTTACAGGGTGTTGATATCAACGATAAGCACATTGAGGTTATCGTTAGACAGATGCTCAAGAAGGTTAAGATTGACGATGCAGGTTCAACAGACTTTATGCCTGGTCAGATGTATAACCGTAACGAGGTTATTCACGCTAACAAGGTTATTCGTCAGCGTATTGCAAATGGCGAAGAGGGTCTTACTGAGGCAACATGGACTCAGCTCCTTCTCGGTATCACAAAGGCTTCTCTTGCTACAGACAGCTTCCTGTCAGCTGCATCATTCCAGGAAACAACTCGTGTTCTTACTGATGCTGCTATCAAGGGTAAGGTTGACCCACTCATTGGTCTTAAGGAAAACGTTCTTATCGGTAAACTTGTTCCTGCTGGTACAGGTATGGCTAGATATAACAACGTTGAGCTTGAGGAAAACTTTATTCCTACAGCTCCTACAGCTCCGATTGAGTAATAAAGCTTAATAAAAACAAATCAGGGAGAGCGTTTCGCTCTCCCTTTTTGTATACAATAAAAACAGCTCAGGAGTTGATCCTGAGCTGTTGTGTGGTTAAGATTTATTCGATTTTTTTGAAAACATCCGCACCGTGCTTACACAGTGGACAAACAAAATCATCAGGTAATTCTTCACCCTCATAAACATAACCACAGATTGTGCATACAAAGCCTTTTGACTTTTTTTGTGGCTTTGGTTTGACGTTTTTGTGATAATATGTGTAGGTCATTGTTGGTTTGTCAGACAGCACCTTAGCCTCTGTGACCTCGCAGATAAAGAGAGTGTGCGAGTCTAAGTCAACCTCTTGCTCAACCTTTAAAGAAAAAAATGAGTTCGAGTAATCCGGCTGGATAACGAGTCCGTTGTCGCTACGGTGCAGATTAGGGGAAACGAATTTATCTACATTTCTGCCACTTTGAAAACCAAAGTATTCAAAAATAGCAAAAGGGGTTTCCTCAGTCAGACAGTTGACGTTCATCACACCTGTTCGTTTTATCATATCGTGGGTGAGATTAGCTTTGTTGATTGCGACAGCAACTCTGAGCTTCTTGTCAGTAAGCTGAGTGACTGCGTTTACGATACAACCATTGTCTTTGTCGCCCTCTTTAGCAGTAACAATATACAGACCGTAGCCAATATTAAAAAGTGCAGTAGGGTTTATTTTATCGCTCATAATGTACCTCCGTTTATGCTTTTTGTATCCACATATATAATTGTATATATTATTGCCGTTTTAGTCAATAATATTGTGTATATTTTCAGGCCTCTTAATCTTGTTTGAAACTTTAAAAAAATGTTGACAAAAGGGTTACATTTGTGGTATTATCGATAAACGTGGGATAGGATGCACTGTAGGGATGTGATGTTGGTTAAAACCCTCAAAAACCCTTGATTTTATCTGGAAAATTAGTGCAATTCCACAAGTGCGTTAGTGCTTGTTTTCGGACCACACGTTGTGTCCGTTGACATATAGCAAAAGTTTTTCTTTTGCGGTTAATTTTCTTATAACTTTGGAAAGGAGGAAAATGTAATGCCAACCTTTAATCAGTTAGTTCGTAAGGGCAGACAGGTAAGCGTAAAGAAATCTACAGCTCCTGCACTCTTAAAGGGCTGGAACTCACAGAAGAACAGAGCTATTGATCAGCAGTCTCCACAGAAGCGTGGCGTTTGTACTGCAGTTAAGACAGCTACTCCTAAGAAGCCTAACTCAGCGCTCAGAAAGATCGCCAGAGTAAGACTTTCAAACGGTATCGAAGTCAGTTCCTACATCCCAGGCGTTGGCCACAACCTTCAGGAGCACTCCGTTGTTCTTATTCGTGGCGGACGTGTTAAGGACTTACCTGGTGTACGTTACCATATCATTCGTGGTACACTCGATACACAGGGTGTTTCAGGCCGTAATCAGGCTAGATCAAAGTATGGCGCAAAGCGTCCAAAGAAGTAAGGAATTGACAACTCACAGTTAGATTTTAACTGAAACTGTATATCTACAGCGGTTTATATATAGACCTCTGTGTGCATATACGGGGGTTAGTCACTTTCGAGTACCTAAGATTTCTCAATATTTGTGAAGGAGGGAAGTAAAGATGCCAAGAAGAGGTCAGATTGCAAAACGCGATGTTTTGCCAGATCCGGTTTATAACTCAAAGCTCGTTACTCGTCTTATCAACAACATCATGCTCGACGGCAAAAAGGGTGTTGCTCAGAAAATTGTATATGGTGCATTCGATATCATCGTAGATAAGACAGGTAAAGACGCTCTCGAAGTATTCGAGCAGGCTATGGAAAACGTAATGCCAGAGCTCGAGGTAAAGGCTAGACGTGTTGGTGGTGCTACTTATCAAGTTCCAATCAAGGTAAGAGATGCTAGAAAGCAGACACTCGGTCTTAGATGGCTCACAACATATTCAAGAGCTAGAAGCGAGAGAACAATGAAAGAGAGACTTGCCGGTGAGATCCTTGATGCAGTCAATGGTGCTGGTGGTGCGTTCAAGAAACGCGAAGACACACACAAGATGGCTGAGGCTAACAAGGCGTTTGCTCACTATAGTTGGTAAAATAGTCTCTAGTATTATGGAAGGAGGATATTATGCCAAGACAGGTATCACTTGAAAATACTAGAAATATCGGTATCATGGCACATATCGATGCCGGTAAAACTACTACTACAGAACGTATTCTGTATTATACAGGTGTTAACCACAAGATTGGTGAAACACACGAAGGTGCCGCTACCATGGACTGGATGGAGCAGGAGCAGGAGCGTGGTATTACTATCACATCCGCTGCTACAACTTGTTTCTGGAAGAACAACAGAATTAATATCATCGACACTCCTGGACACGTTGACTTTACAGTAGAGGTTGAGCGTTCACTGCGTGTACTCGACGGTTCCGTTACAGTACTTTGTGCTAAGGGCGGCGTTGAGCCACAGTCAGAGACAGTTTGGCGTCAGGCTGATAACTACAAGGTTCCAAGAATGGTTTATGTTAATAAGATGGACATCATGGGTGCAGATTTCTACCACGTTGTACAGATGATGAAGGACAGACTTAAGTGTAATGCTGTTCCGATTCAGCTTCCAATCGGTGTAGAAGATACATTCAATGGTATCATCGACCTCGTTACTATGACTGCTGAAACTTACGGCGGTAAAAACGGCGAGGAGAGAATTGCTATCGATATCCCAGAGGATATGATGGACAAGGCTAACGAGTACCACGAGGCTCTTATCGAGGCAGTTGCTGAGACTAGTGAAGAGCTTATGGAGAAATACTTCGGTGGCGAAGAGATCACAGTTGATGAGATCAAGACAGCTATCCGTAAGGCAACAATCGCTAACGAGATGGTTCCTGTATGCTGCGGTACTTCTTACCGTAACAAGGGCGTACAGAAGTTACTCGACGCTGTTATCGACTATATGCCAGCTCCAACAGACATCCCTGCTATCAAGGGTGTTGACTGCGAGACAGGCGAAGAGTGTGAAAGACATTCTTCTGACACAGAGCCATTTGCTGCTCTTGCGTTCAAGATTGCTACAGACCCATTCGTAGGTAAGCTCTGCTTCTTCAGAGTTTATTCAGGTAAAGTTGATAAGGGCACAGCTGTTTACAACTCAACTAAAGACAGAACAGAAAGAGTTGGCCGTATCCTTCAGATGCACGCTAACGATAGAAAAGATATCGACTGCTGCTACGCAGGTGATATCGCTGCTGCAGTAGGCTTAAAGCACACTACAACAGGTGACACACTCTGTGACGAGGATCACGCAGTTATCCTTGAGTCAATGGAGTTCCCAGAGCCAGTTATCAAGGTTGCTATCGAGCCAAAGACTAAGGCAGGTCAGGAGAAGATGGGTATTGCTCTTGCAAAGCTTGCAGAAGAAGACCCAACTTTCAAGGCTTATACTGACGAAGAGACAGGCCAGACTATCATCGCCGGTATGGGTGAGCTTCACCTCGAAATCATCGTAGACAGACTTCTTAGAGAGTTCAAGGTAGAAGCTAACATTGGTAAGCCACAGGTTGCTTACAAAGAGACAATTAAAGCTGAGGCTGACGTTGACCAGAAATATGCTCGTCAGTCTGGTGGTAAGGGTCAGTACGGTCACGTTAAGATGAGAATTTCTCCTAACCCAACAAAGGGTTACGAGTTCGTTAACTCAGTTGTCGGCGGTGCTATCCCTAAGGAATACATTCCTGCTGTTGACGCAGGTGTACAGGGTGCTATGCTCTCAGGTATCTTAGCTGGCTACAACGTAGTTGATGTTAAGGTTGAAGTATACGACGGTTCATACCATGAGGTTGACTCTTCTGAAATGGCATTTAAGATTGCCGGTTCTATGGCATTCAAAGAGGCTATGAGAAAAGCTAATCCGGTTCTCCTTGAGCCTATCATGAAGGTTTCCGTTGTTGTTCCTGAGGAATACGCTGGTACAGTATTTGGTGACTTCAACTCACGTCGTGGTGCTGTTACAGGTCAGGAAATCGAGAACGGTACAGCTAGAATCACAGCTAACGTTCCACTTTCTAACATGTTTGGTTACGCAACAGACCTTCGTTCTAAGACACAGGGTCGTGGCCAGTATGTAATGGAGCCTTCACATCATGATGAAGTTCCAAAGTCAGTTGGTGACGAAATTATGTCCGAGCGTGCAAAGAAGGACTAATTTTTATAAATAATTTGCACAAATTCACAAAAGCTATTGCAATTCTGTCACAGAATTGTTAAAATATGCTTAACTAAGGTTAATTCATTTAACAAATAAAGGGAGGAAATTCCAATGGCAAGAGAAAAGTTTGAAAGAAGTAAGCCGCATGTTAACATCGGTACTATCGGTCACGTTGACCACGGTAAGACAACACTTACAGCTGCTATCACAAAGGTTTTAAACCTTGGTGGCGACGCTGAATTCGTTGATTATGCAAACATCGATAAGGCTCCAGAAGAGAGAGAGCGTGGTATCACAATCAATACAGCTCACGTTGAGTATCAGACACAGACACGTCACTACGCTCACGTTGACTGTCCAGGACACGCTGACTACGTTAAGAACATGATCACTGGTGCTGCTCAGATGGACGGTGCTATCCTCGTAGTATCTGCTGCTGACGGCCCTATGCCACAGACAAGAGAGCACATCCTTCTCTCCCGTCAGGTAGGCGTTCCATACATCGTAGTATTCATGAACAAGTGTGACCAGGTTGACGACGAAGAGCTCCTCGAGCTCGTTGAGATGGAAATCCGTGACCTCTTAAATGAGTACGAGTTCCCAGGCGACGACACACCAATCATCAAGGGTTCTGCTTATGTAGCTCTTTCAAGTGCTGCAACAAACGCTGATGCTCCTGAGTATGCTTGCATCCACGAGCTCATGGCTGCTGTTGACGAGTTCATTCCAACACCAGAGAGAAAGGCTGACCAGCCATTCCTTATGCCTGTTGAGGACGTATTCACAATCACAGGTCGTGGTACAGTTGCTACTGGTAGAGTTGAGAGAGGTCAGATCAACACTTCTGAGGAAGTTGAAATCGTTGGTCTTACAGACGAGAAGAGAAAAGTTGTTGTTACAGGTCTTGAGATGTTCAGAAAGACTCTTGATTATGCTGAGGCAGGCGACAACGTAGGTGTACTCCTCCGTGGTGTTCAGAGAACAGAGATCGAAAGAGGTCAGGTTCTTGCTAAGCCAGGCACAATCCAGCCACACACAAAGTTCCGTGGTCAGGTTTACGTTCTTACAAAGGACGAAGGTGGCCGTCATACACCATTCTTCAACAACTACCGTCCACAGTTCTATTTCAGAACAACTGACGTTACAGGTACAATCTCTCTTCCAGAGGGCACAGAGATGTGCATGCCTGGTGATAACGTAGAGATGGACGTTGAGCTTATCACACCTATCGCTATCGAAGTTGGTCTTCGTTTCGCTATCCGTGAAGGCGGTAGAACAGTAGGTTCAGGCGCAGTTATCGCTGTTAACGAGTAATTATCAGTAACTTAAGGACTATCCTTATACTGAAACTCAATATCAAAGCAGTGACAGCCTCCCGATTTCGGGAGGCTGTTTTTGTTGTGTATTGAGCATCTTAGGGCGATGTATGACGAATAGTTAATATACAAATGAAATAAGTTGAAAACACAATCGTTAACGGTGATATAGAAAAGATAAGTAAAAAACCCGACGGAGTTTATCCGTCGGGTTTGCTGTTTATAAAAGTATATTAAATCTTAAGACCTGTAGTTGTCTTTAAGAATGACTCAACCTTTTCTCTGATGATAGCTACGCCACCTTCAGAGTCACTCTCAATATTGAGTGGCATAATCGGATCGTGAACAGAAAGTCTTAATAAGAACCAGCCATCACCGTCTTCTTTACCGAAAGATACTCTGATACCTTCGCGGTTATCGTCAGCTACAATCCAGCCCTCTGTCTTCTCAGCATAAGCTGTGAGTTCATCGATAACTCTCAGACCGCAAGCTTTAAAGTCAGGCTCTAAGATTTCGTAACGAATCTCAATAGTTTCTACAGGCTCCTGAAGTTCAGCAACCAGATCATCGATCTCCTTGCCTTCCTTTCTGAGCTGAGCAGCCTTAATAATAAAACGTGTGCAAAGGTATGCGCCGTCATCAAGGAAGTAGTTATCTCTCATCGCACAGTGACCTGAAGTCTCAGCAGCGATAGGACAGTTGATTCCCTGTTCGTTTAACTCAATAGCTTTGTTGATGATGTTCTTATAGCCTCTGCGGTAACGATAGTGTTTACCGCCTAATGTATCCTCAATGAATGATTTAACGCCAGGTGAAGTAATTGAGTCAGTAACAATTGTACCACCGTCGTTGCCCTCAAGTGCGATTACTGACGCAAGAGCAACAAGTCGATTACGGTTGATTTCTTTGCCGTGGCGGTCTACTGCACCGCCTCTGTCTACGTCAGTATCAAAGATTACACCAAGGTCAGCGTTGTTTTCGATAACAGCATCACAGATGCTCTTCATAGCTACAGGATCCTCAGGGTTAGGAACGTGGTTAGGGAACATTCCGTCAGGATCAAGGAATTTTGAACCTGTTGTTACTGCACCAAGTTTCTCGAGCACATCAGCAGCGTAGAAACCACCAACGCCGTTACCTGCGTCAACAACGATATGGAAACCCTTGAGTGGGAACATATAGTCGTCAGCGTTAACTTCCTTGCGAATAAACTCGCAGAGGTTGTCAGCATACTGTTTCATATAGTTAACTTCTGTTACAGTACCACCATCTACCTGCTCAGGCTTATCGTTATTCTGTGCGTGTAATAGGATTGCTTCGATATCACAGCCATCAAGGCCACCGCCACGAGTGAAGAATTTAAGACCGTTACGATTAAATGGGTGGTGAGATGCAGTAATCTGTACAGCACCGTCACAGCCTAAATCAACAGTTGTCATAAACATAGATGGTGTAGAAGAGAGATTAGTATAAATAACCTCAACACCTGCATTTACCATCTGTGGGATAACACAAGAAGCAATTCTCTCACCTGAGATGCGGCTATCTCTGCCGACAGAAACTTTGAGCTCGCTTACAGGTTTGTTCACTTTCTTTGAAAGCCAGAGCAAAAAGCCGTTTGCCATACGCTCTACTCTTTCGTTGGTCATATTGACTTCATAGCCTTTAACACCCTCGCTGGCTACACCACGGATGTCTGTACCGCTTTTAAAAACACCATATTCTTTGTTAAGCATAAGTAATCTCCTTCGTTTTTTTCTTACTAGAAGATTATACCACAAAGTGTACCTGAGTTACAAGAAAAATGCAAAAATCAATTTTGGCGATTTGTATGTTCTGTAAGAGAAATAAAAATCATTTGTGTTTAAAATGACGAAAGATATTACAGCGAGATTTCAAAATTTAACTTTTTTGTCGCTTTGTTTATGCGAAGTGTACAATTAAAATTAACACCAGTTGTGCTATTTTGATATTTATGTTGTCACAATGCACAATAAAAACAACTCAGTTTTGTTGACATTTACGAAAAGTTGGCTATAATAATAATTGTCAAGACAAAGTCCACTTGACTGCTGAGGCTAAAAAGCCGTCAGTAATTTTTAGGAATATAGCCAAATGGTAAATGGCAGCACGAAAAATATAATAAAGGAGGAGACATTATGATGACACCAATCATGAGTTTACACGACATCGATGTTTCTGAGTTTCTGACCGTGCTTGACACTTGCGAAGGCAACGTATTTCTCGTTACCCATGAGGGAGATAAACTTAATCTTAAAAGCAAGCTTTGTCAGCTCGTTGGTCTCACAAGACTCATCGAGGGCGGCAAGATTTCAGAAGCTTTCATAGTTTGTGAAAACAAAGAAGACGAGAGTAAGTTATTCAGATTCAACTTGCTCGGTGAATCAACAAAGATTGCTTAATTATTTAAATATTAGCTAATTACTTTTTCACGTTAATTTCAAAAAATCCTAAAGCAGAGAGCCACCCATATCGGGTGGCTTTTCTGTTTGTATATGCACTGCTAACTATGATATTAGATGGTATTATTAACGTTACTGTATTGCAATACAGTGTATATGTAAATAATAAAGTATATTGCAACTACACTGAATTTGTGCTATAATACCTCCCAGTCAGTTCGAAAACTTCCTGACTTAAAACAAAACTAAGTAAATGAGGAAACTGAATATGCAAAGTAAAAAGAAAGTTTACTATCTGGTTGAGGGTGCAATGATAGCTTCGCTTTATGTTGTACTCACGTTCTCTCAGGAATTGCTTTTGCCGGGCACAACCTCTATGGCAGTACAATTTCGATTATCGGAGATACTATGTATTCTTGCGTTGTTCACTCCGTCAGCTATATGGGGACTTACTGTTGGAACATTGATTTCAAATCTTCTTAGTGTAGGAGCATTGCCTTTAGACATTGTTTTCGGTACCTTTGCTACCTTTATTGCGGTTACACTTGTACACAAGCTTAAAGATGTCAATTGGTTCAGATTACCGATACTATCGTGTCTGATGCCGGCTGTTGCAAATGGTATTATTATCGGTATGGAACTTGAAATTTTCCTTATTTCAGGACCATTTCATATAGGTAGTTTTCTGCTCCAGAGCTTGACTGTCGCACTGGGCGAGTTTGGAGTCTGTGTTGTATTGGGACTTCCGTTTTTTAAGCTGCTTGAAAGAGCAGATGTTTTTTCTAAACTACATAAACATCTTTAGGACATAAAAAAGAGCATTCGTAATGAATGCTCTTTTTGTTTGGTGCCTTAAGGCGTGGAAATAAACCCCCGGTTCTACCGGGGGAAGAAAACGAGCGGAGCAAAAAATAAAAGGCGAGCTCAAAGCAAGCAAACGTTTCAAAAAAATAAAACCTCCGAGTATAATAGGTAAAGGTTTGG
>JAFUKO010000001.1 GCA_017473555.1 Ruminococcus sp.
AGACTTTTTCACGAAAGGGCGAAGACTTTTTCACGAAAGGGCGAAGACTTTTTCACGAAAGGGCGAAGACTTTTTCACGAAAGGGCGAAACGCCATTGACATTTTTTCGCCTTTATGGTAAAATTTAAAAAAAATTCAGGTGTTGTTATAATGAAGAAAAATGAAAAAATGGAAATTACAGGTGCTGGACGAAATCCAGACAATGCATTAATTCAAAAGGCTCGACCTCTGCAGTCTCTCTCTCAAAGCAAGCTAACTCTGGCAGAGTTTAAGCTTTTAGACGCATATCTTGCTCGTATCAACAGTCATGATCCAGAACGTCGCACAGTCACGCTTGAAAAAGGTGAACTAGAACAATATCTTGGAGTGTCTCGGATATTGCGACATGATCTCGACAATAGGCTCACCAACTTGTTTAAGAGTGTTAACATACTCGATGACAAGGGAAAGAACAATATCCACAAGATTGCTCTTTTTGAGGAAGCAGATGCGTGGCAAGATGAGAATGAACAATGGCACATTACTTTAACATGTACACAAGCGGCTCGGCAGTACATTTTCAACATTGAAAATCTTGGTTATCTGCAATATCGGCTTAAATCAATCATAAATCTGACAAGCAGATATTCATACATAATGTTTTTATACTTAGAAAGAAACCGACACTGGCACACATGGACGGCTACTCTAGATGAGCTACGGTATGAGTTGAATTGCGAGGCAGACAGTTATGCGGCATATAAGGAATTTAACGATAAAGTTCTGAAACGCTGTCATAAGGAGCTTCACTCCAAAACAGATATTCGTTTTGAGTACAGCCCTATCCGTACTGGCAGAAAGGTTACAAGCGTACAGTTTACTGTAATGACGCAAGCAGAACTAAAATCGCCTACTCCGGAACAAGAACAGATTGAGGGACAGCTTCTGCTCGATACGCTGTCTCTCGATGACGAAGGCGCAGCACTCCAGAAGTACGGCAATGATAGGCTTGCTTTTATCGCAGGGGCTTGTGATTACGAGTTTACCGCTGAAGAAATGCGTGTAATCTTTGACAAGGTACTGCAAATAAAGCCCCATAACGATGCTCTGGAGCGTTATAACTACCTGTTGCACAAATACCATATCCTAAAACAAGCTGCTGCTAAAACGCAGATAAAACACAGGTACAACTACCTGTTAAAGTTGCTCGATGCAGACATTCAATAAGTAGCAAAAAATTTAACATTAGTGAGGGGGATGTCAATGGAAATAACGATAAAAGAACTTGCAGACGAACTGGGTGTGTCCAAGCCCACTGTCAGCAAGGCTATAGATGCCCTCGGCATACAGGCAGAACTACGGAAAGTCGGCAATAGATTTATGCTGTCTGAATCGCAAGCTATTGCGATAAAATTACAAATAACGCAAAATGGTGAATCGGAAATAGCGAAAAAAACGCAAGAAATATTACAAGCAAAATCGAAAAAACTGCAAAACGAAACGAAAAAATCACAAGAATCGGAAAAAAACGAAAATGTTCAGACTTTTCAATTTTTGCAGTTGCAACTTGAAATTTTAGCAAGACAGCTCGAAGAGAAAGACAAGCAGCTTACAGAAAAAGATAGACAAATTGCAGAAAAAGATATTCAAATTTCTGAAAAGGACAAGCAGCTCGCTGCTAAAGATGTTCAGTTGACAAATGCATATTCTTCTCTGGAGAATACAACGGCAGCTTTAACTGCTGCACAGGCTCTCCACGCCGGAACAATACACGAACGTCTTACCGAGCATTTAGGAATATTTGAGGAAGATACTATCGCTACTGGAGAATTTGAAGAAGATGCTGTACAGAATAATAAAAAACCGAGTTTGAAACAACGATTTAAGTATCTGTTTTTAGGAAGATAAATATTTGTAGCTAAAAAAATCCTAGGGAACTGCCATTCCCTAGGATTTTGATGATTTGTAATCATGCTGTTATAGCTTCGATAATTTTAGTTTTGAGAGTTATTTGTTTTTACTCTGCAACCATGACCTAAGTCTTTTTAAAACATAAGCCAATAACAAGTCTGTCAATGAAATGGTAACCGTAGTTATTACGGCACTCAGAAAAGTATTGATAACCTGTGTCATACTATCAGCTGCCTTTCCTTTTGGATTTAACAGCATGAGTATCATCTGACTTAATGATATACAAAATCACCAGCCAAAAAATTATAACACTTTTTTTATTTATATTCAATCGTTTTTTTGCACAAAAATTTGTATAATTTTTCTATATTGAAACTATATTGAAATAACTGGACAATTGATAATTATTGTGATATAATAATACAGCTGCGTAATAGCGGCATTCAGAAAAGTATTGAAAAAGAGAGTAAGCCAGACTGCCATCTGGCTTACTCTTTTTTGCAAGGGAGTCTTGACAAGGGACTGGAATTTTGCTATAATAAGGATAGCAAAAGAAATTATGTAGTGGCAACGATACCACGCATAAAACAAGAACCCCCCAGAGTTGCAGCTCTGGGGGGTTTTGCCTTTTCAGGCGTTTGTGCTGTGTCGGGCTACTTCCATTTCTCGTTCAGCCACTTGTAGAGGTAGTACAAACCTACATCTACTCCAACGGAAATAAGCAAAGAAATTATGTAATATAGCAACTATACCACCTCCTCCCTGACGGAAGAAGCCGACATATATATTATAATATATTATGGATAAGCTGTCAATTTAAGGAATTAAATATTATTAATCGTTAGAAAACAAAAAAATATATTCTCAGCTATTGACAATTGCAGAAAAGTATGATATTATATATATAGAGATTAAGCTGAATGTATAAATCTCTTAATATATCGATATATAACACAACAAAGTTAAAGGAGTAATTATTATGGCAAGAAGATTAAACCCTAACCTTTATCCATTCCGTTGGTTTGCGGAAGCACTTGTGGAACGTGGAATGTCAATTAGTGCTGCTGCTGATAAGATAGGAGTGACTTACAGCACCGTGTATAATTGGTTAACTGGTTGCTATTTAAAAGATGCAATTACTAAGCCTGATATTAAGGACGATGTGGCACGTAAAATCGCCGAGATATTAAGCGATGAAGATGAGGTTACAGAAATCGAAGTTGAGAAAGTAAGAGACCATATTCTGCGTTTTCTCAAAGAACATGGGAAAATCCCGTCAAATCATGTAGTGATTAACTTCCGTTCAGAAGTCGCTAACTTCGTCGAAAAGTTTAAGCATATCCACTACTATGACGACGAGACTGCCCTCACTCCAGAGAAACGTGAGTTGATTTATGCCGCGTTGGCTCTACTCGAAAAAATCTAATTATTCGAGTAGACAGTTTCCCACATCCAGAACCAGATAACAAAAGCCCCTGCTTAGAGCAGGGGCTTTTTGTCCTCAAAGAGTGTACAAATTTGAGAGTATTCCAAAAAGTATCAAAAGTTATTTTGACACCTGCAAAAACCCTTGACAAATCGTTTAGGATATGATATAATAATAGTATAGAATTTGACGGTCGTTAAAATCTATACATTTTATACGGAAAGTAGGTGATACAATGGAGTACGGATATTGTCGTATCTCCACTAACAAGCAGGATATTGAGCGACAAGTGCGGAACATCCTTGCAGCGTTTCCAAATGCAAGAATCTACAAAGAAATCTTTACAGGCACAAAAAAGACTGGTCGAAAAGAGCTTGAAAAGATACTTGTCAAAGTAGAGACAGGCGACACTATCATCTTTGACAGCGTAAGCCGTATGAGCCGTAATGCCCAAGAGGGTATTGACTTGTATATGGAACTGTATGAAAAGGGGATAAATCTGGTTTTTCTCAAAGAACCGCACATCAACACAGACACTTACAGGGCGGCTCTGACACAAACTATCGGAAAAGTGGGTAACGACATTGCTGACATCTACATTGATGCAACAAACAGGGTGTTTACATTGCTTGCTCGGCAACAGATACAACTTGCGTTTGAACAGTCAGCGAAAGAGGTTGAGGACTTGCACAGGCGAACGGCAGAGGGAATCGAAACAGCTCGCCGTAAGGGTAAGCAAATCGGACAGCGTGAGGGTGCAAAGTTGAAAGTAAAAAAGGCTGCAAAAGCAAAGAAGCTTATCCTGCAACACGCAAAAGCGTTCGGTGGAACGCTCTCCGATGCTGAATGTATCAAGCTGTGTGGTGTTGCTCGGAACACTTATTACAAGTATAAAAAGGAGTTGTTGGAAAATGAGTGAAGAATGGATTCAATTGCCGACAGAGGAGCAAAAAGAACAGTGGAAGAAAGAGTTTGCTGCAATGATGCAGTGGGCTAACTCTCTGACAGAGGAACAGAAAGCTTTTCTGTGTGATGGTGGATGGTACAACAATGCAATCCGTGGTTATCTGATTGCAGCAGCACAGTATGCTGACTTTTCGGATGAACAGATTAAGGAACTGCTCGGCGGTCTGCGGTGGGCGTTCTCGGAAAAGAATAAGCGTGATGCAGAAGAAATCAGCAACAACTTTTAATCGACTTACACAAAAAAAGAGTGCGTCCTCTACGCCGACCAAAGCTAACAGAGGACACACTCGCTCAACAAACCCACAAGGGGATTGCTGTATTTATTATAGCATACTCCCCTTGAAAATTCAAGGAGAAATAAATATGAATGGCACAGAAATTTTGATTCTGCTCGGCGGCTCTTTTGTCGGTGGGTGTATCTCGATGTATAAACTGCTCGAACCCAGACTGCGGAAACCTGTCAAGCTCCGTCCTTTGGATTTGGTTCAAGCAACTGAAATTATAAAGCGGCTCAACTCTACCACTAACCGCTTGCAGAGTGTTGAGGACTTGCTCACTTCTGCACAGCTCTGTGACGAGGAACACGCACAGAACATCAAGTGCAACTGGAGCAGTTGCTCTGATAAGGACGGATATACTTTCAGCCTTTTTGAAAATCAAAACCACTTCATTGAGCTTGCAGAAAGAGAGCGGATGAAGCTCCGCACTTCTCTCGTTTCTGACGTTGACGCACTTTGCGAACTTCGCAGAAACGGCGTAACGAAATCTGTAACGCAATCATATTGATTTCAGAAAGGGGAGAGATAAATGCACAAGCTGAAAGTTTATCCAGACAACGGATGCTATGAGATAAACTGCGATTACAAAAACCCTGCACTCTGCAAAATCAATGGAGTGATACACGCTTATTGCTGTATCTGCAAGACGTACATCGGCAACGAGTACGACACGGACTGGAACAGCTTGATTCGCCGTGAGTATTGTTCAGTTTGCAGAGAGAAAGTAAGAACAGAACAAAATATGCTGCGGCAGAAAAAATTTCGTAAAAAAAACAAACAAGAGAAGAAGCTGCTACGAAATCAGAACGCCATATTGAAAGAGGAAAACCGTCTGCTCCGTGAGATGGTTGTTGCGTTGCGTGATGATGTAGATAAATTGAAACATATGAATTGAAATAACAGCGGAAGTTCAGTTTAAACTTGCTTATTTTATGATTTGCCTTTTTAGGCAAATCACTAAATAGCAAGCACTGCGTTTGGGTAGCCAAATTTGAAATTTGTCTCCTAACACAAATGCTTGTTGAGGGAAAAATCCCCAAACCCCTTGAATGAAATTCTGACGAATTTCAATGCGAAGAATGCGAAAAAATGAAAGGAAAATTATTATGATTGAAAATCGCAAAAGAAAAATTCAGATTAACTTTCGTGTTGACGAAAAAGAGTATGAATGTATAAAGAAAAATGTTCGTCTGTCACGAAAAAATAGTATGGCAAACTATCTCCGGTTAATAGCAATCACTGGAAGAATTATTAACATTGAACTAGAAGATATAAAAATACTTTCTGCAAATATCGGACGTATTTCTTCAAGTATTAATCAGATAGTCAAGCAAGCAAATTCAAAAGGAAATGTATATGATGAAGATATAGCTGAGCTGAAAAGAATGGATACAGAAATATGGCAAGAATTAAAATCTATCCGATTAGCTTTACGTTCAATATCACAATCGATCACATCATAGATTTTAGAAAAATAAAGCATAAAAATCAGTCAAACAATCAATCAAAAATCCCCTATGATTGATTGCTTGATTATACTCTTGATTATACTCTTGATTATACTCTTGATTAGGGCAGTTAGGAAAACACGTAAAATAGGTTTTTTTTCGATGTAAAGGGCGAAGACTTTTTCACGAAAGGGCGAAGACTTTTTCACGAAAGGGCGAAGACTTTTTCACGAAAGGGCGAAGACGAAATTAACGATTTTTTCGCCTTTATGGTAAAATTTAAAAAAAATTCAGGTGTTGTTATAATGAAGAAAAATGAAAAAATGGAAATTACAGGTGCTGGACGAAATCCAGACAATGCATTAATTCAAAAGGCTCGACCTCTGCAGTCTCTCTCTCAAAGCAAGCTAACTCTGGCAGAGTTTAAGCTTTTAGACGCATATCTTGCTCGTATCAACAGTCATGATCCAGAACGTCGCACAGTCACGCTTGAAAAAGGTGAACTAGAACAATATCTTGGAGTGTCTCGGATATTGCGACATGATCTCGACAATAGGCTCACCAACTTGTTTAAGAGTGTTAACATACTCGATGACAAGGGAAAGAACAATATCCACAAGATTGCTCTTTTTGAGGAAGCAGATGCGTGGCAAGATGAGAATGAACAATGGCACATTACTTTAACATGTACACAAGCGGCTCGGCAGTACATTTTCAACATTGAAAATCTTGGTTATCTGCAATATCGGCTTAAATCAATCATAAATCTGACAAGCAGATATTCATACATAATGTTTTTATACTTAGAAAGAAACCGACACTGGCACACATGGACGGCTACTCTAGATGAGCTACGGTATGAGTTGAATTGCGAGGCAGACAGTTATGCGGCATATAAGGAATTTAACGATAAAGTTCTGAAACGCTGTCATAAGGAGCTTCACTCCAAAACAGATATTCGTTTTGAGTACAGCCCTATCCGTACTGGCAGAAAGGTTACAAGCGTACAGTTTACTGTAATGACGCAAGCAGAACTAAAATCGCCTACTCCGGAACAAGAACAGATTGAGGGACAGCTTCTGCTCGATACGCTGTCTCTCGATGACGAAGGCGCAGCACTCCAGAAGTACGGCAATGATAGGCTTGCTTTTATCGCAGGGGCTTGTGATTACGAGTTTACCGCTGAAGAAATGCGTGTAATCTTTGACAAGGTACTGCAAATAAAGCCCCATAACGATGCTCTGGAGCGTTATAACTACCTGTTGCACAAATACCATATCCTAAAACAAGCTGCTGCTAAAACGCAGATAAAACACAGGTACAACTACCTGTTAAAGTTGCTCGATGCAGACATTCAATAAGTAGCAAAAAATTTAACATTAGTGAGGGGGATGTCAATGGAAATAACGATAAAAGAACTTGCAGACGAACTGGGTGTGTCCAAGCCCACTGTCAGCAAGGCTATAGATGCCCTCGGCATACAGGCAGAACTACGGAAAGTCGGCAATAGATTTATGCTGTCTGAATCGCAAGCTATTGCGATAAAATTACAAATAACGCAAAATGGTGAATCGGAAATAGCGAAAAAAACGCAAGAAATATTACAAGCAAAATCGAAAAAACTGCAAAACGAAACGAAAAAATCACAAGAATCGGAAAAAAACGAAAATGTTCAGACTTTTCAATTTTTGCAGTTGCAACTTGAAATTTTAGCAAGACAGCTCGAAGAGAAAGACAAGCAGCTTACAGAAAAAGATAGACAAATTGCAGAAAAAGATATTCAAATTTCTGAAAAGGACAAGCAGCTCGCTGCTAAAGATGTTCAGTTGACAAATGCATATTCTTCTCTGGAGAATACAACGGCAGCTTTAACTGCTGCACAGGCTCTCCACGCCGGAACAATACACGAACGTCTTACCGAGCATTTAGGAATATTTGAGGAAGATACTATCGCTACTGGAGAATTTGAAGAAGATGCTGTACAGAATAATAAAAAACCGAGTTTGAAACAACGATTTAAGTATCTGTTTTTAGGAAGATAAATATTTGTAGCTAAAAAAATCCTAGGGAACTGCCATTCCCTAGGATTTTGATGATTTGTAATCATGCTGTTATAGCTTCGATAATTTTAGTTTTGAGAGTTATTTGTTTTTACTCTGCAACCATGACCTAAGTCTTTTTAAAACATAAGCCAATAACAAGTCTGTCAATGAAATGGTAACCGTAGTTATTACGGCACTCAGAAAAGTATTGATAACCTGTGTCATACTATCAGCTGCCTTTCCTTTTGGATTTAACAGCATGAGTATCATCTGACTTAATGATATACAAAATCACCAGCCAAAAAATTATAACACTTTTTTTATTTATATTCAATCGTTTTTTTGCACAAAAATTTGTATAATTTTTCTATATTGAAACTATATTGAAATAACTGGACAATTGATAATTATTGTGATATAATAATACAGCTGCGTAATAGCGGCATTCAGAAAAGTATTGAAAAAGAGAGTAAGCCAGACTGCCATCTGGCTTACTCTTTTTTGCAAGGGAGTCTTGACAAGGGACTGGAATTTTGCTATAATAAGGATAGCAAAAGAAATTATGTAGTGGCAACGATACCACGCATAAAACAAGAACCCCCCAGAGTTGCAGCTCTGGGGGGTTTTGCCTTTTCAGGCGTTTGTGCTGTGTCGGGCTACTTCCATTTCTCGTTCAGCCACTTGTAGAGGTAGTACAAACCTACATCTACTCCAACGGAAATAAGCAAAGAAATTATGTAATATAGCAACTATACCACCTCCTCCCTGACGGAAGAAGCCGACATATATATTATAATATATTATGGATAAGCTGTCAATTTAAGGAATTAAATATTATTAATCGTTAGAAAACAAAAAAATATATTCTCAGCTATTGACAATTGCAGAAAAGTATGATATTATATATATAGAGATTAAGCTGAATGTATAAATCTCTTAATATATCGATATATAACACAACAAAGTTAAAGGAGTAATTATTATGGCAAGAAGATTAAACCCTAACCTTTATCCATTCCGTTGGTTTGCGGAAGCACTTGTGGAACGTGGAATGTCAATTAGTGCTGCTGCTGATAAGATAGGAGTGACTTACAGCACCGTGTATAATTGGTTAACTGGTTGCTATTTAAAAGATGCAATTACTAAGCCTGATATTAAGGACGATGTGGCACGTAAAATCGCCGAGATATTAAGCGATGAAGATGAGGTTACAGAAATCGAAGTTGAGAAAGTAAGAGACCATATTCTGCGTTTTCTCAAAGAACATGGGAAAATCCCGTCAAATCATGTAGTGATTAACTTCCGTTCAGAAGTCGCTAACTTCGTCGAAAAGTTTAAGCATATCCACTACTATGACGACGAGACTGCCCTCACTCCAGAGAAACGTGAGTTGATTTATGCCGCGTTGGCTCTACTCGAAAAAATCTAATTATTCGAGTAGACAGTTTCCCACATCCAGAACCAGATAACAAAAGCCCCTGCTTAGAGCAGGGGCTTTTTGTCCTCAAAGAGTGTACAAATTTGAGAGTATTCCAAAAAGTATCAAAAGTTATTTTGACACCTGCAAAAACCCTTGACAAATCGTTTAGGATATGATATAATAATAGTATAGAATTTGACGGTCGTTAAAATCTATACATTTTATACGGAAAGTAGGTGATACAATGGAGTACGGATATTGTCGTATCTCCACTAACAAGCAGGATATTGAGCGACAAGTGCGGAACATCCTTGCAGCGTTTCCAAATGCAAGAATCTACAAAGAAATCTTTACAGGCACAAAAAAGACTGGTCGAAAAGAGCTTGAAAAGATACTTGTCAAAGTAGAGACAGGCGACACTATCATCTTTGACAGCGTA
>JAFUKO010000050.1 GCA_017473555.1 Ruminococcus sp.
CAGCGTTCTCATTGTACCATGAATCCGGAAGTTCACCGTAGTTCTTATATAACTCATCATCGCAAACCTCACTGTTTGTACCGTCTGGCATAAGGAAGTAGTAGCGTGTTGTTTCTACCTTTTCGCCCGTTTGGTTTTCATGGTCTTTCAGTTGTTCTTCATAGTCTTTCAATTGTTCCTCGAACGGCCTATGATCGTGATCACCTCTTATACAATCGTCCACATTACCATCTTTTACTGTACCATAGCAACCGCGACCGTAGTAGTAATACCATTCACCACCGCGATAAAGTGGTTCAAGTGGCCAATCTACAACGATTGTATCAGGCGAAATAACAAAAATCATATTATCAAAAGACTCTGTTCCTTCAGGATAGTTCTCTGATTCACCAGGGTCATAGTACTGAGTACCTATATCAAATGTCTGGTATGCATATTGTCCTAAATCTTTATCGCCATAGTAAAATCCAACGTTATTATTGAAATAAAGTGACTCTACAAACTGAGGAACATCAGCATAAAAGACACCATTTGAGTCACCGCTCTCCAGTGTATATCCAGGGTACATATCAGGGTTGAATACACCATCTTCCTGCCACCAGTAAACAGCAGGCGTACTCGAATAATCATTATGCCAAGATTCTGCAAATTCGCCATAATTATCACAATCAGAGTAATTGCATTTATCTCCGTTTGTACCATTTGGCATAAGGAAGTAATAGCGGTTTGTTTTTAACTGCTCACCTGTTTGTTCTTCGTACTCTGCTACAGCTTCTTTCACAGAAATGTGGTTATGTTTCGGATTAAGACAACTTCCGTTTTTACGGATTGCGTAACAATCCAAACCTTTATACTGATACCACACACCTGAAAAACTAGCAGTCGAAGACACAGACTCTTTGTCAAACTTATTTATGACGTAAATTTCATTGTTGTGATTTGGAAACTTTCCGTATTTGTCGGCAGCTTCTAAACCTAAAACCGGAGTACTGCAAGCGCTATATTCAGGTTTTTCATCAACTTCAACACCATTGTTGATAGAAAACTGTACTACTCCTACCGGAATATCAGCGTAATAAACATTTTTGATTAATCTTTCTATTTTGTATCCACAGTAGTCCTCAGGTACAGGTGAATTCTGAGCCATTGAGGAATTGTACCAAATACACATATTCTGTGAATAATCGTTGCTCCATGACGGAACACCAGTATTGTCTTTACCTAAGAAATCCTCACTGTTCTCAGGTATGTAGAAGTAATTTCTATATGTTTCAATTTCCACTCCATTTTCTTTTTCGTACGTTTTAATCGCGTCTTTAAGTGAAATACAACGCTCATCAGAAACTTCATAGCCTGATGTTACAATTTCACTAGTCACAGCAGATGTGCTGAAAATGACCATAGAACTTAAAATTGCAAATATCAAAAGCAAGCTGATATACTTTTTCATAAAAACAACTCCTAATAATTAATAGAGTTAAAAACCTCTGCCGTATTGATTATAGCATTCATAAAGAGGAAAATCTACAATATAGTAAAATAAGTGTTGATTCATGATGTTTACTTCTTATCTTCTTCAAAGATATACAGATACAAATCTTCCAACGTAGGTTTTACAGGTTCAACGTCAGCGTAAATCGGCGGATTATCAGTGACGATTCTGATTTTAACTTCATCATCGTAACGCATAATATTGCTGACTCTGTAATCCTTTTGGAGAAGCGAGAGAACATACTTATCGTTTGTAGTAACCTCAAAAGTTTTATCCTCAATGTTTTTCAGAAGTTTCGGGATAGTATCGCAGGTGACGAGCTTACCTTTTTTGAGCAGGATGACTTCTTTAGCTATAAACTCTATATCCGATACGACATGAGTTGCTAATATTACGATTTTGTTCTCAGCAATTTCACTGATGAAGTTACGGATTCTGATTCTCTCTTTTGGGTCAAGACCTGCATTTGGTTCATCAAGAATCAGTATTTCAGGGTCATTAAGAAGTGCTTGTGCAATCAGAGCACGTTGTTTCATACCGCCTGAAAATGCGCCAAGCTTTTTGTGTACGCTATCTTTTAGGTTTACTGTTTCTAAAAGCGAATTAATTTTTGCTTTCGCTTCCTTTTTTGTAAGACCTTTGAGAGCTGCCATATACCACAAGAATCGATTGAGTGTAAAGTCATCGTACAAGCCTTGTTGCTGTGGCATATATCCAAGCTTTGAGCGGAAGTCCTTTCTCAGCTTTTTCACATTCTCGCCGTCATACAGAATCTCTCCCTCATCAGCATTGAGGTTATCTGTGATAATATTCATTAGCGTAGATTTACCTGCACCGTTCGGACCCAAGAATCCGTAAATGCCAGGTGTAAGTGTTACGCTCATATCATCAAGTGCTTTCACAACACCTTTCTTGTATGTTTTACTAATACTTTTTATTTCAAGAGTTGGCATTTTTCTTCCTCCTCACAGATGCGATATTTACCCTGCAAAAAGATATTGAAGTAATCGCAAAGAATAACAATATCAATACTATCGAAAGTACTATAAGTGTTGGCACAAACCATAACCACATTCCGTTTTGGAATGTAGTAAACAATCTAACAGTTATAGCGTTTCGGCACAGTAAGCACGGCACAAGAAGTATTACTGAAGATACAATAATACACAGTATATTGCTCTTTGAAATTTGCGATAATGTCACAACTAACATAAGAGCCATCAAAGTAAATACGATATGAACCGCAGAGGTTAAGAACACCATCTGATTTATTGTTATTGTGCTGTTTATTTCGCTAAAGCTCTGCATAAATATAAGCGGAGAATCAAACGAAGTTGTACCGAAAGTTCTTATAAAGTTGATGTAATACGGCAGATAAATCAAAACATACGATACAATCGTTGTAAGAGTTGCAACTGCTATTTTGTTTACAACAAGTCTTAGCTTTCCTTTTTTAGTACAACGGATAAGATTAGCCATCTGCTTTTTGTGTTCATAAGCAAAGACGTTAGATGCTACGAAGATAATCATCGCAAGTAGCAATGTGAAATACTGCCACTCTCGTGTTGGGTTTTCTACAAGTTTCTTGTATACACACTTATTGATAAATTCTGGGGTGATATCATACTTCTGTCCTACTTCCTTAATGTAAGACGCTTGTTGCATAATATCATTAAACGCTGCACCTTTTGTTTTAAGAATCGAGTCTATCACACTTTTCTGTGCAGTTTTTTCTTCAGCAGATAGAGTTGTATCCATCGAGATTTCGTTAAGCTGTTCATACAAACCATCAAACTAAGCTTGTTCTTTTTGTAAGAACTCTTCTTTTTCTTCTGTTAATTCACCTTCAAGCTCTTTCATATAGACGTTATACGCACTATCCTGACCTGAGGTATACACAAGCGAGATGTTATCTGTCAGGTTCGTGTATGCAACAAACATCAAAAGCAAAACAGCAAGTATTGCCATTGAGCCTTTGTAGTGCTTAAAACATTCACCACTGAACACTTTTGTACTACCATTTACTTTGCTAAACTTTACTCTGATTTTTTCTAGTACTCCTGCTAATACACTACCGCTTGAAAACTGATTCTTCTTTGCAAATAAAGTACATGTTACCGCTACAAATATCACGAATAACAGTGGCATCAGCACAATATAAATCGACATCAGATTCACAGGTTCCGAGAAGAAATTGACGTTTCGGTAGTTGCCGAAAACATTATTACCACCAACAAAATAGAAGAAGTTTATGTACTTTAACATATTTAGAGGTGAGTTAGATTCTATCGCAGAGTGTAATACACTCTCAGCCAAAATCAGTGAAGCTGTGGCTATAACAATAGTCGCAGTATTTTTTATTAAAACAAATATAAAAGCTAGTACTACCGAGATAACGCACATTGTAACAGCCTTTGACAAACACCAGATAACAAGGTACTGCCAAATACTAAGATTCAGATTACAGTTCATAAACATACTGCTCGACTGGATGCATCTACTCATATCGCCAAAGCCTGTATATATTCCGCTAACTACTATGTCGGACAGGTAGTAAACTATGCTAACTGCAAACACAGTAAAAACTAGTACTATAAGTTTTGATGCTATAAGCGGTAAACGTCCGTTCTTGTTAGTTCTGATAAGTCCGTAGAGTTCTTTGTCACGCTCGTAAGTGAAAATATAAATACACATCAAAAACACTAGAGCGAACACAAGAAAATCAGTTAAAACAAAAGTTGTAGCGTTATCAACTACGCTGTTGTTACCGACCTGAGGTTTTACACCTTTAAGATTTTCAAAATCTGTCGGTGTTTTTTCAATGTTGTTATAAGCAAAGCTACCCTTTTCAGCAAAGATAGAAAACTTCTTCTGATTGTCAGCTCTCTGCTTCATCTCACCGATAAATGTATCGTATGTATCTGCATAATCACTTTGAGATACCAACTCTGAGAGATAAGTTCGTCTATCAAGTAGCTCCTGACGGGTTAAGTCAAGGTCTTGTGCCTGTTCATACTCTTTTGGACTCTCCTGCTGATACTCTACGAGCATACTCTCCACATATTCAAGATGTTGCTCATCCTCATTTTCAGCTAAGCTATCAAGTTGAATTGCTATCTCAACAACTCTTAACTTACTGTGTAAAACAGCCTTTGCATCTTCGCTGTTCAGGTCGCTTATCTCTTTTATTGTTTGCTCGTAATCATCGCTGTATTTATGTAATATACCTATCTCAAGGTCACTTGACTGAGAATAGTACAATACAACTGTGTTAAATACCATAAACAGCAAAAGACAGATAACAAACAATCTTTTGTTAAACAGCTTGACAAATTCAAATTTAACTAATTTCATAAAATCACCTATGTGATATGATTTTGACTAATGCTAAAAAATTATTCTTCGCTTTGCGGTCTGTCTTTTAGTGAACTGTATACAGTTTTGTACTCTACTTCTTCTCCGTTCATTTTATCTAGCTTCGATTTATCAATATAATATACTTCCTGATCAGTATTACTAACACTATTGATGCATAAAAAACACTCCGGATCCTGTGGAATACCACCAGAATAATCAAAGCCAATTCTAAATGTACTTATTGGTTTAAAAGATGAATCGAGGAGTGAAACCTTATTACCTCCAACACCCCCATTACTCTCTTTAAAATCCTCTATATAGTTTTGAAGAAACATATGATTTCCATCGTAAAACAAATTGTCGCCATACTTCATTTCTACTAATAAAGATGGACTACTTCCGTCTAGTTCACAAGTAAAATATCTATTAGAATTCGATTCTTTACCTTCAACAATATAAAGCAATTTGTCATTGTAAAAAGAGGAAATTGATACCTTTCCCTCATCACTACTTATTTCATTTACTTCAAGTGAATCCGTGCAAATAGAATAATAATATTTTTCTATCAACATTTTTCTTTCACCTTCAGCTGTAAGTTCCTCAATAGCTTTTTCAGATAACGGTACAACCGAAGTGATTATGTAGTTATCATAGGCTACAAACTGATATACACTCTGTATACAATCAAAATATTCATTAGTATCGAATAGCTTAATTGGTTCTTCTTTTAAATTATCAAGTGAAATCTTATTTATAGAAAAGCTATCAATATTAATCGCTGCATTTACATTATCATTATAACTTTCTTTTGCATAATAGAAATCGCCTCTATGGATAAGCCATGCAGGAATTCCAAAATCAAAACTAATAAGTTTTTCTCTTAATGTTCCATCCAAAGATACTTTATACAAAGATGTTCCTACAAACTCCCCATACTCATCATCATTTCGCAATAGCATATAGAGGCTATCATCGTAATACTGTACTACATTACTTCCAGCCACAGTTGTAGGCACTTTGTAAGTATTAAAGTATGCATCACACTCATCTCTATTATTATGCAAACAATTAGCTTTATTACACACTGGGGTAGTTTCCAAAGTCTCTTTATCCATATAGTGTAAAAATCTATTTGTCAGAAAAAAATAATATCCAGTATCCGACTTTGCAATAGGTAAGCTTCCCATATTAATATTATTATAATAGTATTGATAATCAGTTTTGAAATTATAAACACTGTTACTATTGACTGTACTATCACCTGCACTATCATCGCATGCTGAAAGCACAAACACAGATGATACAACTATTAACATAGTTAGTAATACGCATAATAATTTTTTCATAATAATACTCCTAATTAATTGTTTTGTATGTGATATATTTTTGATAAATGCTAAAAATTATTATTCGCTATGCGGTCTGTCTTTTAGTGAACTGTATACAGTTTTGTACTCTACTTCTTCTCCGTTCATTTTATCTAGCTTCGATTTATCTATACAGTGCACTTCCATATCCGAATTACCAATCGACTGAAACATTATAAAGTAGTCAGCGTCTTGTGGTCTAAGAATGATTGAAAAAGCATGCGGAATTTTAAATGTACTTGTTACATTCAAACCGGAATCAAGTATTTTGATTTCGTCATAATCATCTGATACTTCATCAACCATATTCTTCAATGAATTCTCTAAATACAATTGGTCTTCATTACAGAACAACTGGTCTCTCAACTCCATTTCCTTGATGAATACAGGATTGCTACCATCAAGCTCGCTTGTATAGTACCTTAACTTACTGTTATCGTCACTGTTTCTGAGACTATAAAGAAGCTTTCCGTTATAAAATTCAGGTGGGTTTACTTCACCATCAGGATTTGTAAGCTGGTTAACAGATAAGTCAGTAACATTGATTGAAAATAATTTTATATCATCAGTAGACATATACCATTTTCCTGTTTCATTGAATTTTTCGAAAATTTCTTGTGGTACCGGGTCGACAGCAGTATAAATATAGTCACCATACGCTATCAAACGATCACAGTTATCTGTATTTTCGCTATATTCTTTGCTGTTAAAAACCTCTGTCGGCTCTGCACCCAAATCATCAAGTGGTACTCTCTTTATCGAAAAGCTGTCGTACACATTCATAGTTTCGATTTCATCGCTGTATTTCTCAACAGTGTAATAGAAATATCCTCTATGCACAAGCCACGCTGATAAGCCGTGGTCGAATTCTATTAGTTTTTCTCTTGTTACTCCATCTAACGACACCTTATAAAACGATGCTCCCACAAACTGACCATACTCGTCCTCATCACGCAATAGCATATAAAGACTATCATCGTAATACTGTATGTTAAAGCTACCACCAATGTCGGATGGAACCAGAAATGTATTGAAAAAAGCATCACACTCATCACGGTCGTTATGTAGACAGTTCACCTTATTACACAGAGGTGTTGTTTCCAGTGATTCTTTGTCTATATAATAGAGAAATCTGGTTGGTAAAAAGAAATAATAACCAGTCTCACTTTTAGCTATTGGCAAACCACCACTGAGCAATCCGTGATAATAGTACTGATAATCAGTTTTGAAGTTATAAGCACTGTTCCTATTGACTGTACTATCACCTACACTATCATCGCATGCTGAAAGCAAAGGCACCAACATACAACATAATAAGATTAAACAAATTATTCTTTTCATAAAATCACTCCATTTCAGTTTTATTATAATCCCTCTATCTGAATTTTACCTGAATATTTATTGTTTATTTTTATAAAAATAGTATAATTATTTGTAGAAAATTCAGATGAAATTCAAATGCATAGTTTAAACTATACTGGGGTGATATAGAATGTACAATATCCTTCTTGTTGAAGATGACGTAAAAATTAGAGAAGTAATAACTGATTATTTTGAAGATAAAAGCAATGGAACAATGCGTATTGATATAGCGTCAAACGGAAATGCCGCACTGGAAAAAGTTTATGAAAACCGTTACGATTTGCTGATACTTGATATAATGTTACCATACCTTGACGGCTTTGCAGTTTGTAAAGAAGTTCGAAAGAATGATGATATACCAATAATATTTATTACAGCGAGAGATTCTCAAGAAGATGTGTTCAGAGGCTATGCTCTCGGTTGTGATGATTATGTAGTTAAGCCTTTTTCAATCCCCATCTTTTACAAAAAAGCAGAAGCGTTGATACGACGTTCAAAAGGACTCGTTCGTTCAAATGTACTTACATGTGGCGAAATTACGCTAAATCCAAACAATGGTATTGTAACTGTTAATGGCGAACAAATTAATTTAACTGCAAAAGAGTACGCACTACTTAAAGTTTTACTTGAAAACAAAGGAAAGATTATATCCAGACGAAAGCTTTTAGATATTGTTTGGGGCTATGACAACGACAAAGATGAACGTGCATTAGACCCACATATAAAAAATATCAGAAAAGCATTAGGTCATAATGGAGCAGTTATAAAAACGATTATCGGCAGAGGTTTCAGGATTGGTGATGAAAATTGACAAGACGTAATTATAGCAAACAAAAATCTAATATTTATTTTCGCACTATTTCTATTTTGCTGATTTTTGGTCTTTCTCTTTTTAGCGTATATGCGTGTATAACTATAAACACTGAGAAAAAGCTCTTGTTTAAAGAAGCTGAAGAAACCTTTGAAAAAGTCCAAAATGAAATTACAGCACAATCTAAAAACGACCTCTCTAATAGCAATTTACCCTATATTATAGAGAGCTACAGTAACGAAAAAGTCTTCATCAGTGTTAATAATCATTTTAACAATACAATAGAACAATCTATGGGTAATCTTGCTGTCAGCTTTAACAACTACACTGACGACACTGTGTTAGGTGTTATCGAATTTGATGCTTTAAAAAACTCCCTAACTAAAGAGCAATACAACGAAATTACAGATTACCTGACACGCAAAACTAATAATTCCGATATAGTTTATTTACTTTTATGTAGTGAATATTTTGTTGATACAAATAACAGAATATATCCTACAGAATTGCAAGTTATCAAAACAGATAATTTACACAGTTGGTATTCAAAAGATGAGGTTATAAATACATATAAGTTAAGCACTAACAATAACGGACAAAAACTACATTCTCAAACATTTTCCCGAAATATAATAGACTCCGATTTTGTACTTGGTAAGTACAAAGATAACCTCTCTGAAAGTCAAGTAGTTGAAATCAGAGAAATATATAACTTAGATAAAACGAAAAACAAAATTTCGCTTAGCTTATTCTCGTACGCATACTACAACTGCAATTTCTCTCAAATTTATCAACCATATATATCGGGTATGCAAATTGATTACGTCAGTACTGAATATATCTACAAATTCAATGTGTTACAAGAATGTGCCGGCAGATTAACTATAGTGTTCTTATTTATTGTGATTTCTTTTATCTTTATGGGATGCATATTGAGTTTCACATCTTGGAATATGTACAAAAAGAAAGCTGAGTTAGATAAAAAGCAACACGATCTCACGAATTCACTAGCCCACGATTTAAAAACACCTGTGTTTATAATCAGCGGATATGCTCAAAATCTGCTTGAAAATATAAAAACAGAAAAACGAGATTATTACGCAAAAATGATTATTGAGGAAACGGAGATAATGGGAGAACTTGTACGCAATATGCTCAATTCTTCAAACATAGTTTCTGACAATATTTCTATTACTAAAGAAAAATTCAATTTCACTTTACTAATCAATAATATCTTAGAAGAATACAAGGAACTTGGTATTAATATAGATTTCATTTGTAATGGTAATTATTACATAGACGGGGATAAAACCAAAATCA
>JAFUKO010000051.1 GCA_017473555.1 Ruminococcus sp.
AAGGCTTTTACAATCTGCAAACGCACTTTTATCTATCGTTACTGTACCATCAGCGATAGTATATGAGCCTTCCTTCTTATCAGGACACAGTATTAGCGTTTTCTTATCCTTGCTGTATAGCACCCCGTCAACAGAAGAAAAGACAGTGTTATTTTCATCAACAATTATTTCTTTACCGCCATCAGCAACGTTTAAATCAATTTCAGTAACATAATCACCTATAATGATGGTTTCTAAATTTTCATAAGGATAATCACTAATGACCTTATGAATTAAGTTATTGTTGCAGCTTAACTTTTTAAATCCCTTACAACTTAAAAATGCATTACTATGAATATTTAAAACGCCTTTGCCTATAGTAAGGTCTGTCAGAGCTGTGTCACCCCAGAATGCACTACTACCAATATCTGTAACACTATCAGGGATTACTATACTTTCTATTTGCGTACAGTTCTCAAATGCGCTAGCTCCAATTATTAACACACCTTCGGATATTGTAACATTTTTAAGAAGGGGAAGATTAGCAAACAAGCCGCCTTCGATAGTTTGTATTCCGCTATCTACCACAACAGTATCTAACTCAGGGAAACAGTCAACTATTTCTCGTGAAAGTATTTCTGTACCATAAGTAAGGCTCTTTACATTCTTACAGCCCTCAAATGCTGTAGCATTAAGCTCAGTAACGCTTTCGGGAATTACTACACTTGTAAGAGCCTGACAACCTTTAAATGCAGACTCACCTACAGATACTACTCCATCAGGAATTGTTATATCAGTAAGAGCAATACAACCCTCAAAAGCACTGGCATCAATTTTGATAACACCGCTGCCAATGGTTACACTTGAAAGATTTCTGTAGCCTTCAAACTCAGATACGCCTATTTCGTCAATGTCATCACCGATTATTACCGTTTCCAAGTCAGGGAATGAGCTAACAAAGTTTCCACTGTTATAACTGAGATATTTTACGTTCTTACAATTCTTAAAAACGCTTACACCACTCTTAGTTACTCCATTACCTATTGTTACACTGGTAAGGGAACTGCAATCAGCAAAAGCACTGCTGCTTAATGTGGTTACGCTGTCAGGAATAACTATCTCAGTAAGTCCAGTACAGCCCGAAAATGCTTTTTCGCCAATAACGGTTACGCTATCGAGAATAGTCACCTTTTCAAGCTCGGTACAACCGTAAAAGGCGTTATCAGATATACTTGTTACATCACTGGGTATTTCAAACTCGCTGACAGTATTATAACAGCTAATCAAAGCCCCGTTTTCAACCCTGTATGATTTAAGCTGCTTATCTAAGTCGGCGAAATTTGTTTTATTATAAGTTTCATTGTTATACATTACTACTGGGTCAGCACATTTATCAAGAACAGTAGTGCTGAAAAAATCTGAGCAAAGATATAACCCTTCAAGATTTGTATAACCCTCTTTTTCATTTTCAACAATTACGCCATCAGGATAATTGATATATCTGATACCGTCTTTGTTTATATTCATGTATTTTACAGTATCAGGAACAACAAGCTCAGAAACATTTGTACTCTTTAAATCAAC
>JAFUKO010000052.1 GCA_017473555.1 Ruminococcus sp.
ATCTCTTCAGACATAACAAGCTCCTTTCTGTACAATGTATTTTAGTTAGCGTATGCTAACTAACTGGTTAAAAAATAGAGCCTTTCGGCTTTTACTCATTAACCTTCACTCTCAGTTAGCTTTGGCTAACTACTGTTAGTATATACTACATTTTCCGTTTTGTCAAGCAGATTTCGAAAAAACAAAAGTGCTCCCGAGTAACGAAAGCACTTAAATTATAATATCTCTTTTATAACTCAATGGCAAATCTAATTGCCTCCAGTCCCAAAAAGTGCAAAGGATAAAACAGATAGAATCCGTACTTAAAACTGTATTTGCCACGTTCGCCATTGTATAGTGCCAGTAAAATCAAACTCAGCAAGCTGTAAATCTGACTTTTCATCGTTGCATCAAACATAGCGATACAAAGCAATCCGGTCGCAAGCATAATGAATGATACACTCTTTCTGTCAATCACACGAAACAACTTATCAGACCACTCGCCCATATCATCAAAAGCTACAACAAGCACAGGTGTGAGCGCTCCGAAAAAGCCGTAATCAAGACTAAAAAGCTCGCAGCAGTAATACGCCACTACTAAGCTCAACACAAAAAGAACCAGATAAACAGAGCCAATCAAAGCGCTATTTATCATCATCTTTTTTGTGTACATAAGCAGGTATATCAGCAAAATCGAAACAGAAAATGTAAGCAGAATATTGCCCGCACCATTTCCTGCAAACACGACAAACACAATTTGGCACAGCACACCAAGTACAAATACAGACAAAAATCTTTTCAACTTGTTCTTCGTGTACCTTGAACCCTCAGCAATAAAATACGCAAACAACGGATACGCTAAACGCCCGATAACACGCAGTGCACCAACCTGTGGCAACAACATAACCCCAATATGGTCTATAAACATAAACATACAAGCGAGCACCTTGAGTTCAAATGCACTCAATCCGTTTTTAAAGAAAGAAATACTCCTCATTCTCTGACGATTCTCACTACTGCTGCAACTGTAGAATCAGGCTTAATCATTCCATACTCAAAAGCACCATCTTCTGCCTCTCGAACTTTAATAGTAAGAGTTTCACCCTCAAAGCTCTGGTTTTTATAAGTTATGTCAATTTCTCTGACACTGCTTTTTTCGAGTTCCTTACATGAAAACAGCGAGAAAAGGGCTCTGACATAAGCCGCATTATTCATATGCTGACCA
The DNA here is from genome assembly GCA_017473555.1 of Ruminococcus sp. Lineage (GTDB taxonomy): Bacteria > Bacillota > Clostridia > Oscillospirales > Acutalibacteraceae > Ruminococcoides. Next base: position 1,205 of record JAFUKO010000052.1, read on the forward strand.
ACGTCAATGTCGGTAGAGCGGATAGTATATTCAGCAAAAATCTCAGCATCGTCAAAGTTGTCCTTAACTCTTGCGTAAGACTCTTCACACGATACATCCTCACAGAAATCAAAATCTTCACCGTAAATATCATTAAGGCGCTGGAGCTTACCACTCTGAGTGTTAATGACAGCCCACTCGGTTTTGCCTGCAATAGCAACACCTTGCTCATCACTGATTGTATAGTGACGGTTAGCACGCACACGCACCGCCTTTTCAGGCCAGGTAGCAAGCGTTACCTTTTCGCTCATTTCAGGACGTCTGTTAACAATAACCTTGGTTCTTGTAGCAAGCCAGAACATATTCTCGCCCAGATCCTTTGAACTCAGATGAAGTTCATTAGCGTGATCAGTCGCAATATCCATAAACAAATTAAACATAAAAGGCACACTAAGCCTTGATGTATTGTCACAATGAGAAAGCGGTACAAACAGCTCTCTTTCCATCTTATTTTTCATAACTACACTTCCTTTAGAGTGAGAATGTTGAATTCTCAACTTTTTGTTACGGTTATTCAATCACAAACCTATAAATAGAATTCTTTACATAAAATTCCGTTTGTGATTCAATGTTCTCTCAGACATCAAAAGGCTTGTACTAACAAGGCTTTTGCTTATGTCGTGAGGTTATTATATCAGCACAGATAAAAAATAACAAGAAAAAACAGTCGAGTTGTTACACCCGACTGTCATTCTCTGTATCAGCTTTGTTAGTCAGCCTTTGAAAACTCCTCTTTACCTACACCACAAAGTGGGCATACAAAATCTTCTGGGAGATCCTCAAATGCTGTGCCCGGAGCGATACCGTTTTCTGGTGAACCAGCCTCAACATCGTACTCCCAGCCACATACATCACATACATATTTCATTTTACTTTCACCTCCGTTATTATCAGATACACCGCAAAGCTCGTAAGCTAACTTATCGAGTTGAGCCTCGCTGTCTTTATTTAATGCAGAAACAATTTTTACAACTGTATCTGTATACTCAATATTCTTACACTTTGAGAGCATTTCTTTCATAACCTTTGCAGCAACAGGTGCCCAGCTTCCATTTTCAATAAAAGCAACTGTTCTGTTCTGGAAGTTACGCTCTGTCAGGTGGTTGATAAATTCTCTCATAAACGGGAAAATATCAGCGTTATATGTTGTTGTAGCTAAAACGAGTTTGTCATAACGGAAAGCATCCTCAACAACTTCTGCCATATCTTCTCTTGCTAGATCGTTCACAACAACCTTTTTAGCACCATTTGCTCTGAGCTTATCAGCTAATAATTCGACCGCTTTTTTAGTATTACCATATACAGAAGTGTAAGCAATCATAACGCCCTCTTCTTCAACCTTGTAGCTTGACCATGTATCATAAAGATTGATGTAATACTCAAGATTGTCATTTAATACAGGACCGTGAAGCGGACAGATAGTCTGAATATCCAGATTCTGTGCTTTCTTAAGAACAGTCTGAACCTGAACGCCGTACTTTCCGACGATACCGAAGTAATAGCGTCTTGCTTCGCACGCCCAGTCCTCCTCTACGTCAAGAGCACCAAATTTACCAAAAGCGTCTGCCGAAAATAGCACCTTATCCTTATTATCATATGTCATAATAACCTCAGGCCAGTGCACCATAGGAGCTGTGATAAAAGTTAAAGTATGTTCACCCAAAAGAAGTGTATCGCCCTGTGAAACAACAACCTGTTTGTCTGCATAATCTGTGCCGAAGAAGTTTTTCATCATAGTAAAAGCTTTGCTTGATGCAACAATTTTGGCATCAGGATACTTCTCTACAAAGCTAACTATGTTAGCCGAATGATCAGGCTCCATATGCTGAACCACAAGATAGTCAGGCTGTCTGTCTCCTAATACGTTTTCAATGTTAGCGAGCCACTCCTCACCGAAGTTCTTATCGACAGAATCCATAATAGCTATCTTCTCATCTATGATTGCGTATGAGTTATAAGCCATTCCGTTTGGCACAATGTACTGACCCTCAAACAGGTCAAGAGCGTGATCATTAACGCCTATATATTTTATGTCATTTGATATAAACATATTCAAACCCCCTTATATGCTGTACTTGTTTAGTATACCACATTTTAGTAACAATGTAAAACTTATTCTACAATTTTTCCATCTGTTGAAATAGTTGTGACACCCCATGGGATGAATTTCCCACTGTTCATCAGCGCTTGTTTCACTGCGTTTTCAATACCTCCGCAACATGGTACTTCCATTCTTACAACGTGAACACTTTTAATATTGTTTGTGCTGATAATCTGAGTGAGTTTTTCAGCATAATCGCCCTCATCAAGTTTCGGACAACCGATGAGTGTGATTCTGTTTTTGATAAAATCGTTGTGAAAATTACCATAAGCAAACGCTGTACAATCAGCCGCTATCAGTAAGTCGGCATTGTCAAAATACGGTGCATTAACAGGTACTAACTTAATCTGCACAGGCCATTGGTTAAGTCTGCTTGACACTACTGTAAAATCAGGAACATCAACAGCCTCACGTTTTAAAACTTTTGAGTTAGTACCCGGGCATCCACAAGGAAGTTGATGCGGTACACTGTTAATAGCATTCTTAGCCTGATTAGCTTTTACGGCCGCTTCATCATAAGCCGCAGCCTCCCTGACTTCAAACGAAATTGCCTCTGTCGGACACGCAGGTAAACAATCACCCAGACCGTCACAGTAATCATCTCTTAAGAGCTTCGCTTTTCCATCAACCATACCGATAGCACCCTCGTGGCAAGCAGCGGCACACAACCCACATCCATTACATTTTTCTTCATCTATTTTAATAATTTTTCTTAACATAAGCTTTACCTCCGTTGACTTTGTGACCTGATTATACTATGATATTTACAATAAGTCTGTTGTTTTTACAACACAAAGGATGGTTTTATGAAGAAATATATTGATGTATTAAGACGTGCAACAATTTTTTCGGGTATAAGTGAAAAAGATATCGAGTCTATGCTTAATTGTCTAAACGCAAGCTTCAGAGAATTCAAAAAAGGCGAATACATTTTCAGACAGGGTGAATATATCGACCACTTCTGTATACTGGTAAGTGGATCGGTACACATACAGTCCGATGATTATTGGGGCAATCGCAGTATCATTTCCGAAGTAAGCGTGGCTGAAATGTTCGGCGAGTCATACTCGGTACACGGTAGTTCTGCAGTGATGATAGATGCTGTTGCAACGTCAGATTCAACCGTTGCCTTTTTCAACGTTAAAAAGCTTATGACAGTGTGCCCACACGCCTGCGGTTTTCACAACGCCGTCATTCAGAATCTGCTAATCGCATTGACCCACAAAAATCAGGCTTTGATGCAAAAGCTGACCCACATTTCAAAACGCACCACAAGAGAAAAGCTCATTTCCTACCTCTCAAATCAGGCTAAACTTTTTGGTTCCAACAGCTTTTCGATTCCATTTAATCGCCAACAGCTGGCTGACTTTCTCTATGTTGACCGTAGCGCAATGTCAAATGAGCTGTGCAAAATGCGTAACGAAGGGCTACTTATCTTCGACAAAAATAATTTTACACTTTTATAGCAAAAGAACGCACCCTTTATCGGGTGCGTTTTTTACTAATATATTCACTTTTTCTGTCCAACAAGTGACAACGGTCTGTCAATATGAGCAAGGTAGAACTGGATGTATGTTGCATCTGTAATATTAACCGAACCATCGTTGTCACAATCGCAAAGCTTGTACTCAAAATCGATTTCAGTAATTATTTTTGCGAGATATTTCTGGACTGTTGTTGCGTCCATTATAGTGATATTTGCATCACCGTCTGCATCACCGATAATACCCTTTATCTCTTCGATTTCAGGGTACTGCACAGTTTTCGAGTTGCCGTCGAGGCCAAATGGAAAAACATTTGCAGGCTTGATTACTCTGTTGTTCTTCTCGTCAACTATCTCGCAGTTCTTGACTGTAAATACTTTAGAGTCAGCAGTGGTATCTTCAAACTTAATACTCCACTTATATTCATGTACATTATCAGGCGTAACATCAGGCACGACATTATCCAGAGCATAGACCATAGGTGTTGCAAAACAGATAGAGACAGCATAACAGCAATAGCTACAACTATTGATGTAATTTTACAAAAATATCTTTTCATAAATAGTTCCAACTCACTTTGTATAAATAGCGACAGAGTTTTCACCGTCGTATTCAACAAGTCTGACCGCAACTACCTCATCAAGAGAAGTAGGAATATTTTTTCCGACAAAGTTCGCTTTAATCGGTAGCTCACTGTGTCCTCTGTCGATTAGTACACAAAGCTGGATTTTCTGTGGTCTGCCTAAATCGAGCACAGCATCTAACGCTGCACGGGCTGTACGACCGGTAAAGATAACGTCGTCAACCAGCACAACAGTTTTGCCTGTTATATCAAAACCCACCTTAGTATCAGTAAGCACAGGAGAGTTGTCGCACTTTTCAATATCATCACGATAGTGGGTGATATCAAGTTCACCCACTTCAACCTCGTTGCCATCAATTTCAAATATATTCTCTTTCAATCTTTTAGCAAGAGGGACTCCACGTGATTTGATGCCAATCAGGCACAAGTCATTTGTGCCACGGTTTTTCTCAATAATCTGATGTGAAATTCGCTTTAATACGCGGTTAATGTCACTTTCGTTTAGCAGTTGTGCTTTTAGTTTCATATAAAACCTCAAAAAACAAAAATAGCCTTGTCGCAAAATGCAAACAAGGCAGGTACAATAATCGTATTATTCTGAAACCTTGTCGGCATCACAGTACCGAATTAAAGATATCTTAATTGTAGAATACCACCGCATATAGTTAATGTCAACAAACAAACCTAAAATCACTTATCTTCTTGACAACATCACCCTAAAATTGTACTATATAGGGTGTATAAAAACTCATAATGGAGGGGTATTCGTGAAAAACACTGACAAGTCAATGGAAAAAATCGTTGCTTTGTGCAAAGGCAGAGGCTTCGTTTATCCGGGCTCTGAAATCTACGGTGGTCTTGCTAACACATGGGATTACGGCCCACTTGGCATGGAGCTCAAAAACAATATCAAAAAAGCTTGGCTCAAGAAATTTGTTCAGGAGAACAAGTACAATGTAGGTCTTGACTCAGCTATTCTTATGAATCCACAGACATGGGTTGCATCAGGTCACTTAGGCGGCTTCTCTGACCCACTGATGGACTGTAAAGATTGTAAAACTCGTCACCGTGCCGACAACCTTATTGAGGATTTTGACGGCACAAATGTTGCAGGCTGGACTAACGAACAGATGACAGAGTATATCAAGGAGAAGAACATCCCATGTCCAAACTGTGGTAAACAGAACTTTACTGATATCAGACAGTTCAACCTTATGTTCAAGACATTCCAGGGCGTTACTGAGGACTCAAAATCTGAGCTCTACCTCCGTCCTGAAACAGCTCAGGGTATTTTCGTAAACTTCGCTAACATCCAGCGTACAACTCGTAAGAAAGTCCCTTTTGGTGTTGCACAGATCGGTAAATCTTTCCGTAACGAGATTACACCGGGTAACTTCATTTTCAGAGTTCGAGAGTTTGAGCAGATGGAGCTTGAGTTCTTCTGCAAGCCTGGCACAGATTTAGAGTGGTTTGACTACTGGAGAGCTTACTGCCGTGACTGGCTGTACTCACTCGGCATGAAAGCAGAAAACTTAAGACTTCGTGACCATGACCCTGAGGAGCTTTGCTTCTACTCAAAGGCTACAACTGACTTTGAATACCTCTTCCCATTCGGCTGGGGCGAGCTTTGGGGTATTGCTGACAGAACTGACTACGACTTAACTCAGCACCAGAACACATCAGGCAAGAGCTTAGATTATTTTGACCCAACTGGTAACTCAAGATACATCCCATACGTTATCGAGCCATCTCTGGGCGTTGAAAGACTTTTCCTTTCAATCTTAACTGAGGGCTACGACGAAGAGGTTGTAGACGCTGAGAAGA
>JAFUKO010000053.1 GCA_017473555.1 Ruminococcus sp.
ACCGGCTTAGCCGGTGGATTTTTATTTTGTAGGGGACGGCGAAATTCCCCTCATAGGGGAAATGTCCAAAGGACAAAAGGGTCTGGGCGAAGCCGTACCCTCGACGTCCCGAAAACGGTACGTTGTTTACAATTCCTCCGCCTCGCAGAGCTCGGCACCTCCCTTTACACAAGGGAGGCTTTTTGTGTGAATTGCAGGGGAATTTCCTTTCGTCAGGGAGGCTTTTTGTCCCGATAACGTGACGTTGGTGTTATAATTGTAGGGGCGACCATCGGTCGCCCGAATTACGGAACGTCATAAATGCCGTTCCCTACGGGTGGTAAACAAACGTGGGTTTTGAAATCGTAGGGGACGGGTTCCCCGTCCCGATAAAAATTGGTGCTGATGCACGGCGGGTCGTCGAGTCGCCGACCCCTACGGATGTGGCAGAAACGTTGTATATAAATCGTAGGGTTTGGCGTCCACAATAAACCGCAATAACGGTACGTCATAAATGCCGTACCCTACAGGTGATGAACAAACGTGGGTGTTGAAATCGTAGGGGACGGGTTTTCTGTCCGAAGATAACAGAATACAGATGATATAGAACAGAAAATCGATAACAAATAACAGACATTTAACACCAAAATTGCCGCCGTGAAACTACCGCACTAAACCGCTTTTTTGCTGGGTTGGACGCTTTTTATGTTAACACTTGTCATTATTTGTTTTTACTTAAATTTTGATTGCAATATTTGTATAATTGTTATACAATATATATGGATTGGTTTAGGGTGTTTTTGCACCTCGATTCAAAATAATATTTAGGAGAAATGAACATGAAAAAACTCTCAAAAAGAGTACTTAGCTTAGTATTATCACTTCTGATTTTAGTAAGCCTTTGTACAGTAATGCTCACAGCTACTGCTGCTGACGGCATTACAGTTTACTTCAAGAACACTTCTAACTGGAGTGTAGTAAACGCTTACTACTGGCCAAAGGGTGGCTCAGGTCCTGTTGCTTGGCCTGGTACTGCTATGACAAACGCTGGTGACGGCGTGTACTCAATCGTTGTACCTACAGGTAATGATTGCATCATCTTCAACAACGGTGGTACTCAGACCGATGACCTCACTATCCCTGGTGATAAGTACATCTTTGATTACTCAACAAAACAGTGGGCTATCCACGACACTGATTCTATCGCTCCTGTTATCACAGCTTCTAAAAAGAGCGGTGCTTCTTTCAAGAGTGAAACTTTAGACGTTACTTTCACAGTTCAGTATGCTGACTCTGCTTCTTACAGCATTAACGGCGGTGCTCAGAAGTCTTTCACAGACTCTGCTACTGTTACTATCGGTGCAGGCGTTGCTGTTGACACAGCTATCACAGTTACTGTTTCTGCTACTAACAAAAACGGCACAACTACTGAAACTTACACTTACACAAAGAAAGCTGCCGGCGCTTCTAACGGCAACGGTGCTACATCACCTGCACTTGAGGGCTACTTCTCAACAAACCCTAACGGTCAGGTTGGTAAAGAGGCTAAAATCACAATCGACGGCTCTATCTCTGACTGGGATAGCTCAATGCTCATCGCTCAGGGTGTAGCTAACGACGACCCTCGTGTATATCGTCCAAACTCAATGTACGAAATCGCTATGGACGACTACGCTCTCTATGCTGCTTGGGACAACACAAACCTCTACCTCATGTGGGAAATGGCTAACGTTCAGGACGCTGTTGCTCCACTTGATACATACCCAATTTCTCAGGGTAACCTCTGGATCAACAATATGCCTGTATTCCTCTACATCAGCACAGACCCATCTATCGAAGGTCACGGTAATGTTGTAGGCGGTTCTACAATCTGGGATTCTGGTATCACACTCGATCCATTTGTTGACACAGTAGTTGCTTTCTCAACTAACGGTTCAAACGGTCCATTCGTATACAAGGCAAATGACGAAGGCGAAATCGTTTACAACGAAACACGTCAGTCTTCTATCCAGCTCGATTGGGGTAACGAAGTGATCTCAACAGAGCTCTGGGGTATCGACGAAGGTTACGGCGAATGGAACAACCGTATCCCTGGCGACGTTTTAGACGAGTCTTCTGCTTGGATTGATTTCTACAAGGACCCTGAGCACTCAAAGAGCATCGATATGTTCTACGAGATGGCTATTCCATTTGATGTTCTCGGCATTTCAGCAAGTGAACTTACATCAAACGGTATCGGTCTTATCAAGGTTTCTACATTCGGTACATCAGGTATGAACTCACTCCCTGCTGACCCTTCAATGTGGGACAACGCTCACCTTGACTACTCAGGTCAGGAGCCTAACTCAAGAGAGAAGGAAGATGCTGATAATATCACAGTTCCACTTGCTAGAATCGGTAAGATGGACGATACTCCAACACCTCCTCCAACAAACCCACCAACAAACCCACCAACTCCAACAACACCACCTACTCCATCAACCCCATCTGGTTCAACAACATACATTATCGGTGACGCTGATGCAAACGGCGACGTTAACATTATGGATGCTACATACATCCAGCTGTACCTCGCAATGGCTGCTTCTAGTATCGATGTGGATGCTGCAAACGTTGATAAGGACTCTGATGTAACAATTATGGATGCTACAAACATCCAGCTCTACCTTGCACAGCAGGGTAACCCTGATTACAACATCGGTGGTACTGCTACAAAATAATTAAAGCGTAAGCGTAAAAGCCCTCGGAAATTTTCTGAGGGCTTTTGTTTTTTGTAGGGGGCGGGTTTCCCGTCCCGAAAATTGGTGCTGACGCACGGCGGGTCGTCGAGTCGCCGACCCCTACGGATGTGGCAGAAACGTTGTATATAAATCGTAGGGTTTGGCGTGAACATAAAACCGCATAACGGTACGTTGTTTTCTCTCCCTCCGTCTTTTGCTTACGCAAAATCCACCTCCCTCGTCAGAGGGAGGCTTTTTTGTTAAACGAAAACCCCCGATTGTATCGGGGGTTCAAAAGAGCTTTAGCGATAAACAAAAACAGCTCCTTCTGATATAATGAAAGTGCGGTCTGGCAACTGCACAACAAAAACAG
>JAFUKO010000054.1 GCA_017473555.1 Ruminococcus sp.
CTTATCTCTGTTAGAAATTTCTCTGAGCTTGTTTACCCCTATATTAAAAAATATAGCAGCTTCTTCAAGCGTAAGACATGGTTTTTCGCATAAGCGGATTTCGTCTTTCTTCATACCAATTCTCCTTTCTTATGAAAATTTTTGTTATACAGACGATTTGCCTGTATCTCGCTGAGATTAAATTAGCTCAGCGAATCAAAATCCGCTTACATCAGTAATACCCGTCTATCGCACATCAGACTATATCAGCCTCAGTATCAGACCTCGCATTAGTCGCTATCGGCTCAGTAAATAAAAAATCTTTTGGAGCTTGCGAACATAATACCCTGTCCATACCTGAGTGAAAATATTGTATCAGTGCTGCTGTGGGAATTGTCAACGCACTGCGGTTTTGATATGATTATCTGCTGCCTTAGCAAAAGGAAAAAATCTTAGTGTGCTATGTTCTCTCTGTCGTAATCAAAATGTTTTTAGAGCTTGCATTCACGATTAGTAGTTTCCTCTGTGCAGTAGTCATAAGGATTTTCATATCAGTACCGCTTTCAGAATCAGCGTGTCAGCAAATTTTCACCTGTGCGGATTGATGAGCTTACTCGCCGTCTTACTAAAGGAACATTTATTAGTACCCTTGCTCGGATTAGTGGCAATAACGCCTTAGCCTGTGCAGCCGCATTAGGCATAACTTGAATGAAAATTTTGCCATTCGCTAACGAAAGTGCAACGCAATCGGTTTTGATGTATTTACTCAGAGACTTAGCAAAATAAAAAAATATCAGTACTCCTATCCGAGACTATCACCCTGAAAACAGTAAAAGGCAGAGCCTTGACTAACCTCAGACTGTAAGAGGTAGTTGTAAGGCTCTGCCTATCTTGTATCAGTGCAGTTGTATTGATGAGATTACTTATATTATGCTATGGAATAAACGGAATAACAGGTGTCAGCGAGAATTTTCAGGATGTATAAGTAGTTGTATTATGAAGATAACCCATATTAACTCATGGAATAATAGGGAAAACAGGTACCTATACGAAATTTCACACTGTATCAGTAGTTATAGTATAAGGATTACTCGCATTAACCTATAGAATAAACGAGATAACAGGTGTGAACGAGAATTTTTACTTTATATTAGGGGGTGAACTGTAAGGATTGCTTGTATTAACCTATTGACAAAGGGGATAACCAGGTTCCTATACGAATTTTCAAGTTAAATTACTATGATTTAGCTATTTGTAAGTGGTTTTCAGAATCAGGTTAGCGTGTTTTTGTCGTAGATTAGTGTGTTTTTCTGATGTATAACTAAGATTCAAGGTTGACTAAGTGCATGAATCTTCTCTATTACCCCTAAAAAGCACTGGTAAGGTGCTAACCCCCTCGGTTTTATTTCACGCCTTAGTAATGGAAAAAAATATCAGTATAGTTTCAAAAATTTCTTAGCCGCATTTTCAAAAATTTTTTACTCAGGCTATCAGGCGGATTAGCGAGCTATTGAGCATAAGGCTGTTTTCAGCTTGATAAGAAAAGGGCATAAAGATACCCCTGTGATATTGTGTATCACAGGGGTATATATTATAAAATCAGGTCATGTGTTCAGAATCAATATGTTCTCCATGCATTTTAATCATATATTTCTTATAACCATCACCAGCCGCCCCCATCTGTCTATAAGGAACATCATAGTAGAGCGATTCTATGTTTTTATATGCGTATCTCTTTCCTTTGTAAGTGACAACAACGTTCTCACAGCCATAAAAAGGAGCATCCCACTCACCTGAATACATAAATGTAACACCGCTCGGTATTGTTACATCGGTCAGATTTGTACATCCTAAAAATGTACATGAGAATATTTCAATAACGCTATCAGGTATAGTTACATTTGTAAGTCCTGTACAGCCTGAAAAAGTACCGCATAATGATCTTACACTCTCAGGAATAACTACATTATCCAGTTTTATACAACCTCCAAATGCCCAAGAACCAATATAAGTTATA
>JAFUKO010000055.1 GCA_017473555.1 Ruminococcus sp.
TAAAGCTGTTGTAGGCATAATGTCAGTATCAACGCCCTTTGAGAAAAGTTCACGAGCACCCTCCTGAGCCTTTGTTGCCTCTTCCTCACCGTGGATAAGCTTAGTGAGTTCGAAAGCTAAGATTTCCTTAGCTTTGTTGATTTCGCTACCCTCGAGTTTTGCGAGTTCTTCAATCTCTTCAAGTGGTAAGAATGTGAGCATCTTTAAGCATTTTACAACGTCAGCATCGTCAACATTTCTCCAGTACTGGTAGAAATCAAATGGAGATGTTTTCTCTGCAGAAAGCCACACAGCACCTGACTGAGTCTTACCCATCTTCTTGCCCTCAGAATTAAGGAGAAGATTGATTGTCATAGCGTAAGCATCCTTGCCCAGCTTACGTCTGATGAGCTCAGTACCGCCGAGCATATTTGACCACTGGTCATCGCCGCCAAACTGCATATTACAGCCGTACTTCTGGTAGAGTGCGTAGAAGTCGTATGACTGCATAATCATATAGTTGAACTCAAGGAAAGAAAGACCCTTTTCCATACGCTGTTTGTAGCACTCAGCAGTGAGCATACGGTTAACCGAGAAACAAGCACCAACTTCTCTTAATACGTCAACATAGTTTAAATCTAAAAGCCAATCAGCATTATTAACTAACATAGCCTTGTCATCAGAAAAGTCGATGAAACGGCTCATCTGCTTTTTAAAGCAATCAACATTGTGCTGAATTGTTTCAGTTGTCATCATCTGACGCATATCGGTACGACCTGATGGGTCGCCGATCATAGCAGTACCGCCACCGATAAGTGCGATAGGCTTGTTTCCTGCCATCTGAAGACGCTTCATAAGGCAGAGTGCCATAAAGTGACCAACGTGTAAGCTGTCAGCAGTTGGGTCAAATCCGATGTAGAATACAGCCTTACCGCTGTTAACAAGCTCTTTGATTTCTTTTTCATCTGTAACCTGTGCGATAAGACCACGGGCTACGAGTTCTTCATAAACTCCCATTGTAATTACCTCTCTGTCAATAATATAGAATACAGTATATATTTAAACTTATCATTTTGCAAGTTTTTACTTGTTTTTTGCTCGCATTTTTTGCTTTTTCTTGTAGTTAGGCTTTATGTGCTTTTTGTTTTTAGCTTTAGGTTTTTGTGAAAGCTTATCGTATTTCTCAGGAATTTTTGCGTTGATAAGACAATTCTTACCAGTGCCGATTAAGTCCCTGCGTCCTGCTTTTACCAGAGCTTCTACTACAAGGTCACGGTTCTGCGGTTTGAAATACTGGAGCAATGCACGCTGTAAAGCCTTTTCGTGGGGTGATTTTGCGACGTAAACCTCTTTTAGTGTGTAAGGGTCAAGTCCAGTGTAATACATACAGGTTGAGATTGTACCAGGAGTAGGATAGAAATCCTGCACCTGATCAGGGTGGATTTTCTCGCGCTTTAAGTAAAGCGAAAGCTCAACCGCTTCTTTAAGCGTCGAACCGGGATGTGAACTCATAAGATACGGAACGAGATACTGTTCCTTTTTAGCCTGAGCTGTCTTGCGATAGAACTCATCCTGAAAACGCTTGTACGTTTCGATATGAGGCTTGCCCATTTTATCAAGCACTATGTCAGAACAATGCTCAGGCGCAACTTTAAGCTGACCTGAAATATGGTGCTCGACAAGCTCTTTGAAAAATCTGTCGGACTCGTCCTCCATAAGATAGTCAAAGCGTATACCGGAACGGATGAACACCTTCTTAACTCCGTCAAGCTGTCTGAGCTCTCGAAGTATCTCGATGTAATCCTCGTGTGATACCTGCAGATTTTTGCACGGAGTCGGAGCAAGACATTTTTTGCCTTTGCACAGTCCCGCCTTTTTCTGCAACTCGCAGGACGGCAAACGGAAGTTTGCTGTAGGACCGCCGACATCGTGGATATATCCCTTAAAGTTAGGTGACGCAATCAGCTTTTTAGCTTCTTCAATAATGCTTTCGTGACTTCGTACTGTCACTGCTCTGCCCTGATGGAAAGCGATAGCACAGAAGTTACAACCGCCAAAACAACCACGGTTGTGAGTGATAGAAAACTCGACCTCTAAAATTCCAGGCACCCCACCCTCATCTTCATAAGACGGATGATAAGTACGCTCGTAAGGTAGCGAATAGACGTGGTCAAGCTCCTCAGTTGTGAGCGGTGGCATCGGTGGAGTCTGGACTAAAATCATATTGCCGTCACGCTGAATCATTGTCTTACCACGAACAGCATCGTATTCGTCAAGCTCTTTTCTGGTTGCTATTGCGTAGTCAACCTTGTCTGTGCTTACACGCTCAAAAGTCGGAAGCTCTGTAACGCTCATCGGAGCATAGTCAGAGGTTTTAACAGCATAGCAGATACCACGGATATCACGCAAAGCCTCAACTGTATAGCCCTCATTGAGTCTGTCAGCTATCTCAATAGTCTGGTTCTCGCCCATACCGTAGATGATGATATCAGCTTTTGAATCAAACAGAATCGAGTGTCTTACTTTATCGTCCCAGTAATCGTAATGAGCGAATCGTCTTAAGCTGGCTTCGAGTCCGCCTAAGATAATAACAGACTCAGGAAAAAGTCGTCTTATAATATTCGAGTATACAATAGCGGCTCTGTCAGGACGTTTGCCCATAACGCCGCCTGCTGTGTATGCATCGGTTTTTCTTCTCTTTTTAGCAACTGTATAGTGGGCAACCATACTGTCGATGTTGCCCGATGTAATCATAAAGCCAAGTCGAGGGGTTCCAAACTGTAAAAAATCAGCATCGCTGTTACAGTCAGGCTGGGACAAAATCGCAACCTTGTATCCCCTGTCTTCAAGCACACGTGAAATAATAGACACACCGAATGACGGATGGTCAACATAGCTGTCGCCTGTGATGAAAACAAAGTCTACACCGTCCCAACCTCGTGCTTTGACTTCATTTATTGAAATTGGTAGAAAAGCCATAGTGCTCTCCTTGAATTTATTTTTCTAAATCAGAATTCTTCTTCAGAATTATAATCATCATCCTGAGGAATATCCATAACGTGGTTACGCTCAAGCCACTCGTTGTATGTCATAAGCACATCTCGTGCCTTTGAGCCCTGGTGAGGACCGACAATACCCATCTGCTCCATATCATCGACCATTCTGCCTGCTCGTGCGTAGCCGACTTTGAGTCTACGCTGTAAAAGCGAAGTGGAAGCCTGTCCTGCTTCGATAACAACCTTGATTGCTTCTTCCATAAGTGAGTCAACATCAGGGTTATCAGAAGTGGCGGACTGTGCAGCCTTGTTATCCTTGCCGAGTTCTTCGGCGGCAATACGGCGGATACGTTCCTCAACCTCAGCATTGTACTGAGCATCGTGTGACTTTTTGATGTAAGCTGTGACACGCTCGATTTCCTCTTCCTTTGCGTAACAGCCCTGCACACGGACTGGCTGTGATGCACCGACAGGAGCGTAGAGCATATCACCTCGGCCAATGAGCTTTTCTGCACCGCTCGAATCGAGTATTGTACGGGAGTCGATGTTTGAGCTAACCTTCAACGCAATTCGTGATGGAATGTTAGCTTTGATGACACCTGTGATAACGTTTACAGACGGACGCTGTGTAGCAATAATAAGGTGCATACCTGCAGCACGAGCCATCTGTGCAAGACGGCAGATAGCGTCTTCTACTTCACTAGGAGCAGCCATCATAAGGTCGGCTAACTCGTCGATTGCGATAACAATCTGAGGGAGCTTTTCTTTAGCAACAGGAAGTCCACCTACTTCAAGACAAACCTCTTCGTCGCTGTCGTCTTTTTTATTCTGAGCTATGTACTCTAAATTCTTCTCTATAAGTCTGTTGTACGAGCCGATGTCCTTACAATCGTACTCAGAGAACAGCTTGTAACGGTTGAGCATCTCGGATACCGCCCAGTTGAGTGCACCAGCCGCCTTTTTAGCGTCGGATACAACCGGTACGAGCAGATGCGGAATACCCTTGTATTTTGAAAACTCAACCATCTTCGGGTCGATAAGTAAAATCTTAACCTCATCAGGAGTAGCCTTGTACAGAATACTCATAAGCAGAGAGTTAACACATACCGATTTACCTGAGCCTGTTGTACCTGCGATAAGAAGGTGAGGCATCTTTGATAAGTCTGTGAGCACAATCTCGCCCGAAATATCACGGCCAAGTACGCAAGAGAGCTTGCTTTCGCTCTTAGAAAACTCCTTGGAATCGATAAGCTCCCTGAGTGACACCATACTGGTGACTTTGTTAGGAACCTCGATACCGATAGCCGCTTTACCAGGAATCGGTGCTTCAATTCGAACACCCTTTGCAGCGAGATTCAAAGCGATATCGTCTGACAGGTTAGTAATCTTGCTTATCTTTACGCCTGCGGCAGGCTGTAACTCATAACGGGTTACAGACGGACCTCGGCAGATATTTGTGATATTAGCACTAACGTTAAAGTTCTTGAGTGTTTCAACAAGCTTTGTCGCATTGTTCTGGAGCTCAAGCATAGCTGATGCGTTTTCTGTATCAGGAGCAGGGTCCAGAAGTTTTACAGGTGGGAAGCAGTACACCTTTTTAGGTGCTTCTTTCTTAGCTTTCTCGACCTGCTTTTCCATATCTGTTGTCTCTTTGGTAAGGTCAACAGGAACTGTCTGAGGGTCAGCTTGCTTTGCACCGTCAGACATAACAGATGCTGTCTTTCTCTTTGAAATCTTGTCAGCAATTGAGGATGCATCCTCTTCTTCAGGCTCAGAAATAACGCCGTTGTTTGCGTTCTTTATGATATCGATAATCTGCTGGTCAGCTTCAATTTCAGGTGACACAGACTTAGACTTTTTGATAACAGGCTTTTCGTCAATAGGAATATCGATGCGGCCTTTTGCAGGTCTTTGCTTATGGTGATAATCCGCAAACTGCGGTACTTCAGCCTGTTCTTCTGCATCTGCCTCTTCCAGCATCTCAACATACTCAGCTTTTCTGCGACGGGTTTCTTCCCTGTGTTTAGTGTAGCGAGCGTACTGCTTATGGGCAGCGTTTGCGACATCGGCGAGTGTTACTCCTGTCATTACCATAACAAGGACAATTAAAATAACGATGATTACAACAATCGACGGAGCGGTGGTAAACCATAATTTTAACGGATAGCCCAGCACTGCTCCGATAAATCCGCACAGGCTGTCACCGTTAGCGGTGCCTTTGTACGCATCTGAGAGTGCCTGTATGTAAGTTCTGCCCTCGTTGTAGTCAACAGCGCCACAAAGATAAATAAGTGTGCAGGTCAGTAAAATAATAGACACAGAAAGCGTAACCTTCACGCCTGTGTGGGACATCTGTTTTTCCTTTGCGGTCATAATGCCCATGTAGAGGAACACAACCGGTACCAATAAAAAGCAGAAACCAAACAGACCTATCATACACTGACGAATCGCAAACCACGCATTACCGCCTTTGATGATAAGCAGTGCAAAAAATATCGCAGATGTGGCACAAAGAAGCAACGCCTTAAGCTGTGGATTCATACCTTGTGGTGGAGGTGGCACAGCCTGTTTCTTGCTTCTGCTATTAGATGAAGTGCCTTTTGTATTACTTTTATTCGATTGAGTTTTCTTGACCGGCTTTTTCGAAGTTTGTTTAGTAGCCAAGTTAATCACTCCTGAGTTTTATTCTTTAGTAAATTTATTTCTAATTTCGAATTATGCAAAAATATTATGTCCGATGTTCATCTCTATAAAGCTTATAACGATTACAGCGAGGCCGACAATAGCGGTGTAGATGATGAATATGTACATTTTGTTTGTCTTTAACAGCCATTTGAACAGAACAATTGAAAGGTAGCCGACAATAGCTGCTGCTATCATACCTGCAATAATCGCACCGATAGAAATACCGATTCCGCCCTCTACTGACAGAGCATCAGAAAGCTCAAGCACAGCTGCTGCTAAGATAGACGGAATAGCCATAATGAATGTGAAATCAAGTGCTGTCTGGCGATTAACACCACGCATCTGACCAGCGGCTAGGGTTGAACCGCTTCGTGATAAACCAGGGAATACAGCCGCACAGCACTGTGTAAGACCAACTACGATGGCATCAACTACAGTAAGCGACTGCTTGCCAGCACCGTTTTCGGTGAGTGTGCCGTTTTTCTTAGCTTTATCGATAAGGCGATTGTTAAAAATGTTGCCTAAAGTAAGCAGTATGCTTGTAGCAAGAAGTGAAATACCAACGATGATAAAATACTCCTCGCCACCTGAAATTACGTCAGCAAAATCCTTGACGTTCATACCAGTAAACGGAATAGGCATAAACAGTAAGAACAGCGGAAGCAGTGCAATAATCAGCATAAAAATCATACTGCGGTCGTGGTTCATATTTTTGAAAGTAAACTTACCTGTGAACACTTCTTTGATAATAGCAAACAGCTCTTTGATAAGACGCCAGATAAGCTTGTAATAAAACGCTACTACTGCAACCAATGTGCCGATATGTAACATAACATTAAAGAAAAGATTGTTCTCGGTAACACCCAGAATGTGCTGAGTAATAGCGAGGTGTCCTGAGCTTGATACAGGTAAAAACTCGGTGAGTCCCTGAACTATACCCTGAATAATAGCTTCAAAAATACTCATATTATCCTCCAATATTTAAATTTACTTTATGTAACGCCAGAAGGCGTTTTATTCTGATTTAGAATTATCGTCAGCCGCAGCCTTTGATTCTTCAATCATATCAAAAAGGCAGTCGGTAGCGTCCTTTAATGTGCCGACTTCGTCAACCAGACCTTCGTCAACCGCTTCCTGCCCCTCTAAAATAGTGCCGATATCGGTGACAAGCTCACCTGTGTTGAGCACAAGCTCAGTGTAACGCTCTTTGCTGATATTGGAATTCTCCGACACAAAGGTAGTTATCCTGTCCTGCATACGGCGGAAATACTCAAACGTCTGCGGTGCTCCGACAGTAAGCCCTGTTGTTCTGACAGGGTGCACGGTCATCGACGCACTTTTTGCGATGTAGCATTTATCTGATGCGACAGCAAGCGGTATGCCTATAGAGTGCCCTCCACCGAGTACAATAGAAACGGACGGCTTTTTCATACCGGAGATAAGCTCGGCAATCGCAAGTCCTGCTTCGACATCGCCACCGGCAGTGTTTAAAAGTATCAACAGACCGTCAATCCGCTCGTCTTCGTCAATCGCAACAAGCTGAGGTATAACATGTTCATACTTAGTGGTTTTGTTAGTAGAAGGCAGAATATAATGCCCCTCAATCTGTCCGATAATAGTCAGACAGTAAATGACCCTTTCTCCCCTTCGTGTTATAACCGAACCGATGTTACCGATACGCTCGTGATAATTATCACCGTTGAATTGCTCAGTGAGGTCAGGTTCATTGTCAGAAGAGTCATTACTCAAGCTGTTATGATAATTCGCTACGCTGAAAGCGTCAGAATATTCTGTGTTCATATAAATGCACCTCCAAAGGTAGCATCCCCCACAAACACAAAATAATGTATACAACTTGTTTCATTATACCATTATTTAGAGTAGTCTTCAAGAAAAATACGCAATTTTCTATATTATAATTTTATTTTCATCGATATGTAGTATGCTAGTATATGTTATTTTAAAACTGGAGGATTAAAAGTGAGTCCAAATTTCGTTTATGGAATTATAATAACAATTTGTATTATGCTGTCAGCTTTCTTCTCTTGTGTAGAAACAGCATTTTCATGTGCTAATAAAATCAGACTGAAAAGTCAGGCTGACAACGGCGTAAAGAGAGCCACAAAAGCTCTGTGGGTGTGTGACAACTTTGACAAGGTGCTCACAGCTATACTTATCGGCAACAATGTTGTTAACCTGGGATGTTCGTCTATTGCTACTGTACTGTGTATAGATTTGTTTCATAACTACGGTGCCGCTATTGCTACTGGTGCTACTACCCTACTGGTACTGACCTTTGGTGAGGTAATCCCGAAATGCTTTGGTAAAGAGGCTTCTGACAGTATCGTGCTTTACACAGCATCTATCCTTAAAGCCCTGACAATTGTCCTTACTCCATTTGTATATTGCTTTTTAGGAATTAAAACAGCAGTTATGAAGCTGGCTAACATCAAAAACGACCAGCCGAGTGTTACAGAGGACGAGCTCAAGTACATTATCGAGTCTATCGAAGAAGAAGGCATACTCGAGGGTCTTGAAAGCGAAATGGTGCAATCTGCACTTGAATTTGACGAAACAACAGCTCTTGAGATTCTCACACCACGTGTTGACGTTGTGCTTATTGATGCTGAAGATGATCACGAAACTATCAAGGAAATCATTCTGCGTGAAAGATACTCACGAATTCCTGTGTATCAGGACAACATCGACAACATCATAGGTATTTTACAGACAAGAGATTATCTTGAACAGCTCAGCGAAAACAAAATACCTGACATTAAAGAGCTCATCACAGAAGCTCATTTCATCTACAAGTCAAGAAAGCTGTCCGATATCCTCGCTGATTTCAAAGCTAAAAAGCTCCATATGGCTATCGTTACCGACGAGTACGGCGGTATGCTAGGTATCGTTACTATGGAAGACCTGCTCGAAGAACTGGTCGGTGAAATCTGGGACGAGGACGAAGATGAAGAGCGTACTTACACAAAGCTAAAAGACGGCAGATACATCATCAGTGGTGATATGGATTTATCGGATTTATTCGATATCTTCGACATCAACGATGACGATGAAATCGAGAGTGTATCGGTCGGCGGTTTTATAATCGAACAGATTGGTACTATTCCTACTATTAACCAGAGCGTAAAGTACAAAGACCTGCTCATCACCGTTAAGCGTATCAAGAACAACCGTATACTTTCAGCATTTGTTGCAAAAGTTGACGATGACAAAGACGATGATTAACAAAAAAACACCCCGAACAGTGAAAAGTTCGGGGTGTCATTATTTAGCGTGATTTGATAATCAATAGTTTTCAGCCTTAATTCTGAAGTAAGCCTTTGGATGTGCACAAACAGCACAGATCTCAGGAGCCTCAGTGCCAACAACGATGTGACCACAGTTGCCGCACTCCCAGATAACGATAGAACCCTTCTTGAAAACTTCGCCGTTCTTAACGTTAGCTAAAAGCTTTCTGTAACGCTCTTCGTGCTCTTTCTCGATTTTAGCAACGCCTTCGAACTGTACAGCGATTTCCTCAAAGCCCTCTTCTCTTGCCTCTTTAGCAAAAGTAGCGTACATATCTGTCCACTCGTAGTTTTCGCCTGCAGCAGCATCCTCAAGATTCTGCATTGTGTCGTTGATACCGCCTAAAAGCTTGAACCAGAGTTTAGCGTGCTCTTTTTCGTTGTCAGCAGTAGCTAAGAAAAGATCAGCAATCTGATTGTAGCCCTCTTTTCTTGCTTTAGAAGCAAAGTAAGTGTACTTGTTTCTAGCCTGTGACTCGCCAGCAAAAGCAGCCTGAAGGTTAGCTTCTGTTTTTGTACCTTTTAAATTCATAATTATACCTCCATAGTATTAAAAAAATTATTTAACATAACATTAAATTCATCATAAGTAAAAAGACAGTTAACAGCACTTATCATCGCATTTGTCGAAAGATAAACGGGTAGTCCGAGGTGGTTTAGTACCGCTTCTCGAAGCTGGCAGGAATTATCTCTGCCACACAAACCGAATTCGTAAAAATCCATTTTGGTTATCTCTGTGCTTTGCTCTTTCTGTTCTTCACCGATTATAGTAGCGCCTGATTTTAAAATAGCTTTGACAAGTTCGTCACGTTTTATACCCTCGACGCCGATTTTACCTTCTTTTGAAGGCTCAGCTTTACGCTTTTCTTTACCGAAAACAGTAGGAATATAGCAGTGCTTTACTGCATCTTTATCGGTGATGCCTGACAGAAAATTACGCAGCACAAAGCCTGCACCATCAACATCCGTCATAATGAGTATGCCACGGGTTTTTGCGATATTACGGATAAGGCTCTGGGCTTCTTTATCTTTAAAAACCCTGAAACCGTTTAATGTAATTATAGCCGATGAAATCACGGTTTGCAACCGCATTTTGTCATATTTTCCCTCGACTATCACAGCTTCTTTGAGCTCAAGTTTTTTCATCTCAGACATCATAATCGCCTCGTGCAATCATAATAAGCTTAGAGATAAGCTTTTCGAGCTCGACTCTAGCGTTGAGCGTTACGCTGACAAGTCGCTCATTTAAGCTGAGCACCTCGTCAATACTCTGTCTTAAAGCGACAGTTGAAATACGTTTTGACTGTTTAGCCATTTTGTCAAGCACCCACGCACGGTTTTTATACGATAATTCATCAGCCAGTATCTTTGTAGGCACTCCGCTTTCTACTGCCACTCTGGCACGATACATATCAACATAGGCGTTAGACAGTGCTATGACAATTGACACAGGCTCCTCACGCTGATAAAACAGCACATCGAGTGTATGCATCGCTTTGTCAAAATTGAGTGAAATAACATAATCGAACAAATCGTAAATTCTCGCCTGAAGATTCTTAGCAACAAGCAACTCAATCATATCATCAGTTATCTCGTTTTCACCTGCATATGCTGAGAGCTTTTCAATCTCGCTGTGCAGTATATTAAGGTCATTTGTGCAGGTGTTGATGAGCTTTGAGGCTACAATCGGGCTGATTTTGCTACCACATTCGTTAGCCCATTTGCACACGGTTTTTTCAAGCGAAATTTCGCTTCTGCGTTGCAAATCAGCAACAACTCCGAATTTATCAAAAATATCTCTGATTTTCTTGTACTTCTTGGTCGCTTTCTGAGGTGGTGCAAGAGTAGTCATTGACAGTATCAGCACGGTTGTATCAGGTATGCTTTTCGCAATTTTTGCTACAGCATCAACATCATCTGCCGACAAGCCCTCTAAATCAAGGTCAACAATTTTCACACAATTCTTGTCGCACATAAAAGGCACTACGTCGCATGCAACAGAAACGTCTGATATATCACAATCGTTATCAAACACGTGGAAATTGAACTCAGGTGGATTATCACCCATAAGTTTTTTTACTAAAATATCGGTGTAAGTACCGACGAGCATTTTCTCTTCTCCGTCGATGAAGTAGAGATTAGAATACTGCTTTGATGATATGTGCTTTTTAAATTCAGACTCTTTTAATATCGGCATCGTTACACCTCCAGTATAATTTCAATATCGCTGTCAGATGCCAGCAGAACACGTTCATATGTAACATCTGTGAATTTCATAATTTTCTTTGATACATCCGCAAAGTTACTGATAATGAGTGTATCACAGGACAAAAGCCCTGAATTCAGCGGACTGTTGTTCATCACTATATAGTCAGCCTTGCGGTAAGCAGGCTCGATGTTTTTGGCATCAATACTCGGCGGCAATATAAGAGCAGTATCGCCATTTGTATTAAGATAAATAATATAGCCGTCATCTGTCAAAATATAGCTTACGCTTGCGTTATCGCTCAACTCAACTGTATAATTCTCTGTGGGAATTATGGTGTTATCTACAGTCTTATCAAGCTCAACACTTCTCCTTGTATCATACAATAAAACGTCAGATATTGCAAACGCTTTTGTAAGAGAATAAAGAGAACGGACACTCATCATGGTATCTGAAACGCTTGAGCAAAAATCAACCTTGTTGGTTGTTTTCCCTATCTTATCAACCGTAAGATAATCAAAATTGCTCTTACAATCAAGCTCTAATACAGCGTTGACATCTTTATCGCTATACATCACAGCTGTACCATCACCAGCGTAAAACACATTGAGCTTGCAAAGGTTCATACTCAGAACACCGCTTGTAGTGTAGCCTGCAAGAAAAATCATAGTAAGGGACAACGCACAGACTTTCAGTGCAAACATTTTATTCTCACACATAAGCATCAGCACAAAAAGCACAACATACATCACAAGCCACACATACACAAAGTCATTGTTAACTGTAACATACGAAAACGGTAGCGATGCAAA
>JAFUKO010000056.1 GCA_017473555.1 Ruminococcus sp.
AAAAATTTTTTTGAAAAAGTTTTCCAAAAATTGCATAAAACTATGCAATTTTTGCCGTTTTTTCAGGTTAAGTGGAAGGAGGTTTTTATGGATAGCAAAAGCAAAAAGAAAAAGGGACTAAAACACAGGGAAGAACTCTTCTGCTACTATTTTGTAAATACCCAAAGCGTTGAGCTTTCTGCAAAAAAAGCAGGCTACAAGAAAAATCCCTTTGTTGCAGGGCAACAGCTGTTACTCAGAGATGACATAGTCGCACAGATAAAAGACCTTGTCAGTAAGCAAAAGGAGGTTTACTCCGTTATTGCCGAGTGTGGATATCTCAGACTTGCGTTCTCTTCTGTTTGTGATGCTGTGAGCTTACTTTATATGGACAATCCCGATAAAAAAACCTTAGAGAATATGGATTTGTACCTTGTTTCGGAAATCAGAAAACCGAGAGATGGTGCAACAGAGATAAAATTCTTTGACAGAATTAAAGCTCTGGAGAAACTGAGTCAGCAAAAATCAGGTGATGAAAGTATGGGTTTAGGCTTGATGGACGCATTGGCTTTAGGTGCACAGAGCTTGAGTGACGGAGATGATGAGTGTGGAGTATAAGCCGTTTTCTAAAAAACAGATGAAAGCACTCACGTGGTGGTGCAATACATCACCATACAAAGACTACGATGCTGTGATCTGCGACGGGGCAGTCAGGTCAGGCAAGACGTTTTGTATGTCGCTTTCGTTTATATTGTGGGCTTTCTCAAACTTTGATGACTCGTCATTTGCACTGTGCGGTAAGACGATAAAGTCGCTAAGACGAAACCTAGTCACACCGCTTCTGACTCCACTAAAAGAGCTGAATTTTAAGGTCGAAGAAAAGTACTCTGACAATCTGCTTACACTGTCATACAAGGGCAGGGTTAACCGCTTTTACCTGTTCTCGGGCAAGGACGAAGGATCGGCGTCGCTTATCCAAGGTATGACACTTAGCGGAATATTACTCGACGAGGTTGCACTCATGCCACGCTCATTTGTCGAGCAGGCGTTGGCACGATGCTCTGTGTCGGGTTCCACATTCTGGTTTAATTGCAATCCCGAGTATCCTTCCCATTGGTTTTACAACGAGTGGATTAAAAAGAAAGATGAAAAGAACGCTTTGTACATCCACTTTACAATGAAAGACAACCCGTCCCTTACACAGAAGACGATAAAACGCTACGAGAAAATGTACTCGGGTGCTTTTTATCGCAGATTTGTAAAAGGCGAGTGGGTTGCGGTAAACGGTGCTGTTTATCCGTTTATGGAAAACCATAACAACTTCCCCGATGTGCCAAATGGAGAGTTTTGTGACTTTGCGGTTTCGTGCGATTACGGCACGGTAAATCCGGCGTCATTTGGTCTATGGGGTAAGCAAAACGATACGTGGTACAGGATAGACGAGTATTATTTTGACTCTAAAAAAGAGGGATACCAGCGTACTGATGAGGAGCACTACAAAGCGTTGTGCGAGCTTATCGGCGACAAAAAGGTATCTAAAATTACGGTTGACCCGTCAGCAGCGAGCTTCATTGAGGTTATCAAAAGGCACCAGAAATTTATGGTTGTGCCTGCGACAAATTCGGTTATCGACGGCATCCGTATGGTCAGCTCTGCACTCAAAGAGGGTCGCATAAAAATCTGTAACAACTGTAAGGATTCTATGCGAGAATTCTCTCTTTACAGATGGAGCGAAAATGCTAAAAATGATACCGTCATCAAAGAAAATGACCACGCTATGGATGACATAAGATACTTTGTATCAACAATTTTAAACAACGACAGCGACGATTTTTGTGTCGTCGCTCAAAGAAGATATGAGATAAATAACCAGTTTTAACAGGAGGTAACAGATTGAAATTATTTTCTGCAAAAACAAAAGTAAATGATGAGCATACTGTTCAGACCTCTCTGTCCAGAGCAAATTCACACCCGTTTTTGAGCATCGAAAACTACAGCCCGTACCAGCGTAAACAGCTCGAGCTGTACTCGTCTTTACGTGAGGCTGTGCCTGTTATCGATGCCGCTATTTCAAAGATTGTGCGACTAATCGGTACGTTTACTGTAGAGTGCGAAAATGACTATGCGACTAAAAAGCTGAAAGCTTTCATCGACAATGTCAAGGTCAACAGCTGTTCAAACGGCTTGCACCAGTTTTTGTACACCTACTTTGACGAGCTCTTGACCTACGGCACAGCTGTGGGTGAGATTGTGCTGTCAAAAGATATGTGCGAGCTCAAGGCTTTGTATAACGCTTCTCTTAATGATGTCGAGCTAAAACAGGGTGATACACCGCTTGATATTAAAATTATGAGCAAAAACTCTGACGGCACATTAAGTGAAGTCAAGTACCCTAATCTTGTGTGCGTGAGCTTGCTTAATCCTGTGTCAGGCTCAGTGGAGGGCACATCGATTTTAAAAGGTCTGCCGTTTGTAAGCTCTGTGTTGCTCAAGATTTTTAACACTATCGGTGTAAATTTTGAGCGAGTAGGAAACGTGCGATTTGCGGTTACATATAACCCAAAGGAGAGCACAGGAGGTAACACAAAACACAGGGTACAGGAGATTGCAACCCAGTGGAGCAAGGCAATGAGAGATAAAACTCAGGTGTGCGACTTTGTGTCTGTGGGCGATGTGTCGGTCAAAGTAATCGGTGCTGACAACCAGATTCTTTCCTGCGATATTGAGATACGCCACCTGCTTGAGCAGATTGTGTCAAAGCTCTCGATTCCGCCGTTTTTGCTCGGACTGTCGTGGTCTTCTACTGAGCGTATGAGCTCTCAACAGGCGGATATTTTAACCTCGGAGCTTGAGTATTACAGGACTATCTTAAACCCTGTCATAAGCAAAATCTGCAGGTGTTACTTAAGGCTTGAGGGGCTATCAGATGAGTTTACAATCAACTGGAGCAACATCAGCCTTCAGGATGAAACAGAGCTCGCAAGTGCACGACTTCACAATGCTCAGGCGATGCAGATTGAACAGAGCTTATCGGAGGTGAACGGATGAAAAAAGGTTTAGTAATAAAAAGCGATGACACTTTAGTTTCAAGTGAGGAGCTCGCACTTATCAACCAGTACACAAGACGAGAGCTCAAAGCTGAGGAAGTCTACGTTTTCTCTGTGGTGCTGTGTGACAACGATATCGACAGAGATTTTGAACGTTTTACGGTTGAGTCGCTGTTTTCACTTGAGAAGCTCTTTGTCGGAAAGACCGGTATTTTTGACCATATGATGAGTGCAAAAAACCAGACAGCGAGAATTTTTCACTGTGAGGTAGAGGCTGTTGAGGGCAAGAAAACCATGACAGGTGACGACTATTTCAGGCTCAAAGCAAGAGCGTATATCCCAAGATGCGAGAGCAACAGTGACATCATACTCTCGCTTGACAGCGGAATCATCAAAGAGGTAAGCGTGGGCTGTGCTGTAAAAAGTACGCTGTGCTCAATATGTGGCAACGACGTAAATTCACTTTCCTGCACCCACAAAAAGGGCGAAAAGTACAACTCTAAGCTGTGCTACGGCGAGATGACAGACCCGTTTGATGCTTACGAGTTTAGCTTTGTCGCTGTGCCTGCACAGAGAAACGCAGGTGTTATCAAAAGCTATACTGACAAAAAGGAGAACATTAAGATGAAAGATTTACTTTCTGCAATTAAAAAAGGCAAGGACTTAAGCCTTGATGATATGCAGGTGAAGAGTCTGAGCTCTTATATTGAACAGCTCGAATCAGAAGCAGAATGTGGCAGAGCATACAAAAAGAGTCTACAGGAAAGTCTGCTCAAGATGATGTGCGTAAAGGAACAGGCGGTGCCTGTCGATACATTAAAGAGCATTGTTGATAAGCTCAGCATAAAGGAGCTTGAGACTCTCAGCTCTGCCTACAAGGCAAAGACGGCTGACGCATCTGTAACAGATACTCAGCTTTGCTGTAATAAAAACAGCGAACACAATAAATCAAACAATAACAATCAGTTTACTATTTAACGGAGGTATAAAATTATGAATATCAATTTTTCAGGATATAACGAAAACGTAGTGACCTTTGAAACAGACTCAAACGATGTGATTATGGGTACACCTGTCAAGATGAGTGGCTCTGGCACAGTGTCTAAGTGTTCAGCAGATGACAGCTTTTGCGGTGTTTCTGTAAATGTACGCAACGGCTACGCTGCCGTTCAGCTTTCAGGTTACATCGAAATGCCGACAGATGATACTTTTACTGTTGGCTATCAGAAGATCGGCGCTGCTACCGATAACAAGGTGAAATCAACAGACTCCGGCAGAGAATACCTTGTTGTAAATGTCAGCGACGGCATTGTTGGTTTTATTCTTTAATAGAATTTTAATATTGAAAGGACGGTTTAATTTATGGCATTATATGAAAATTTAAATCTTGAAAAGGGTATGTATCAGGCAAAGGGCAAGAGCTTAACAGATGTGCTCGAGAGCTTAGACCCGACAGTAAACTACATCGGCACCGAGCTTGAGGGCTTGGACGCATTTTCTCGTCAGCTCAAGCGTTTTGACATCAAGGTGTCAGGCGAGGGTTCAAGCACTGTCGAAAAGTTCTTCCAGACATCAAACTCAGCGGCACTTTTCCCTGAGTATGTTGCACGTGCTGTAAAGCAGGGTATGGAGGAAGCAGACATCCTCTCTGAGATTGTCGCAACAGTTACTACCATCGACGGTATGGACTACAGAAGCATCACATCTGACCCAAAGGACTCTGACAAAGAGCTTGCTATCGTTAACGAGGGTGCGTACATCCCACAGACAGTGGTTAAGACTAACGACAATCTTGTCAAACTCCACAAGCGTGGCAGAATGTTAGTTTCATCATACGAGGCTTTACGATTCCAGCGACTCGACCTCTTTACTGTAACCTTAAAGCAGATTGGTGCATATATTGCAAGAGCACAGCTCAAGGACGCTGTTAAGGTTATTACACAGGGTGACGGCAACTCAAATCCATGTGAGTCTATCGCTTGTGCTAACACAGGCGAGGTGTCATACGCTGACCTTATCTCACTGTGGGCAAAGCTCTCTCCGTATAATCTCAATACTATCCTTGCTCCGACAGACGCTATGAAGAAGATTCTCTCACTTCCTGAGCTTAAGGATGCATCCGCCGGTCTTAACTTCCACTCTAGCGGTAAGATGGTCACACCACTGGGTGCTAACCTCTTACACACTACTGCACTTGACTCTGGCTCTATCATTGGTCTTGATAAAAACTGTGCTCTTGAAATGGTCAAGGCTACAGATATCGTGACAGATTATGACAAGCTCATTGACAGACAGCTCGAGCGTGCAACAGTAAGCTGTATCGCAGGCTTTGCAAAAATCTTCAAGGACGCATCCGTAGAGCTCACATACTAAAGGAGGCGTGACACTTGAGTATCAAAGAAGTTATCGACAGATTTGCTCTTGTGTCATCACTTGAGCAAGAAGAAATCTCGAAATGGATTTATGTTATCGTTGACTGCATAAAATACTTTGAGAGTAAAGTAAATGTGGACGCTTTGCCCGACTATAAATACACTCGCTTAGTACACGCCTGTGCAGTTTACGCCTACTATAAATACTCGCTGTACAACCTCGTAAATTCGACAAGTAAGTTCAAAGCAGGTGATATCGAAATCACTCAATCGGAAAGTATTATCGACAAGGCACATATAATGTGGCAACAGGAGAAAATCGAAATCGCCGACATTATAGACTTTGATGACTTCTGTTTCAAAAGGGTGAGTGCATGAGCTTTCACACAAATGTCAGACAGATGATTGAGATTTACGGCAGCGAGGTTACAATACAGAGAAATGAAAAAGTGACAAAATCAAAGGCGTTTATACAACCGCTTAGATACAAGACCGGTGTTTACAATGACAAAACCGTAGCCTTGGGCGGTTTTACCGACGGCAGATATTACCTGTATATCGGTCAGGCGGATAATGAATTTTCACGTACAGATAATGCAATAATTTCTTGTAACGGGAAAAAATATGTTGTACATACAAGTGAGACCTTTGAGTTCTTAGACAAGGTGCTGTATGTATGGGCGGTGCTTGCACCGTACAAAGAGCAAAGGCGTGATGACTATGAAACAGATTGACAAGAGTGTTAACAGTCTTGTGCGTAAAATAAAACAGGACGAAAGGCTAAAGGACTTCACCTTTGTAAAAGGCTTTTCAACGGTTGAACATCCTGACCCGCTGAGCGGTTACCTGATAGCGGTGTCAACGCTTGATATAGGCGTCGGCACCCGCTTTGTGGGTGAGAGTGTCGGCGAAAACCTTAGGGGAATGGTCCAGAATGCGACGGTGAAATTCAGGGTGTACGCTCCTAAAAATGACGGTGGCGATGGACTGCTGTCACTGTGCTGTGACCTGTGTGACGCTATTGAAAAATCTGATACTTTAAATGTGTGCGAAGATGTAAAAATCTCGCCGATAGCCTTTGATAATGACGCAAACACTGTGTATCGTGATGTGGTTGCAACACTGTCGTTCTGCGTTTATGAGGAGGTGGCGATATGAACACTCTTAGGATATCAAAAGGCAAGGATGTCGAGCTTTTTGTGGATGACGAGTTGCTGTGTTTTGTGACAGATTTTTCTGCAAAAGAAATATGCGACAGCTATCCTATATCTGAATTTCTCAGTGACACCTATGTTGATGAGTTACCGCTCAAGACCAGATACGAGCTTAATATCACATCGCTTAGCCATCTTGATGCTAAGGTGTTTGATAAAGATGCTTTTGATTTAAGCGTTGTGCTGTCGGATATAAAGTACGTCTACAAAAACTGTCACCTTATAAATAAGCAGGAGGATATAAATCCCAACAAGCCTGTGTCTGACCGTTACACCATTGTGTCCACTGAGCTTGAGGTGTTGGAGGTAGCATATGACTGATGAAAAATTACAGGGTGTTATGCCCGATGTACAAAATAATAAGGACAGTAGCACTGACTTTATGAGTGCTCTGTCCGACGAGTTTGAGAGAGATTCAAGACGATACAATCGTGCGTTTTCTGAGGAGAGCGAGGTGGGTGCTTTATGAGACCTGTACCGATGAGGTTTATGGGCTACACATGGCACCACAACCCTAAAGAGCTGTCTGTAATATGTGACAAGACGGTTGTGAAATTCGGTGTTCCGTATTTTAAAGAGATGGTGCAGAGTTTTCAAAGCAAGCTCTGTACCATAAAAGGTGTCGGCGAGCTGTATGGCGATGACTGTCTTGAGCAGTATAAAAAGCTTAACGAGATATATGAGAAAGGGGAACAGGGCATACTGTGTCTGCCGTCGCTTTCTCCGATGTACGCCTGCTTTAAAAGTCTTAAGATTCTCGCTGACGATAAGCCCGGTGTACTTACATATGAGTTTACTTTTACTCAGACTAAAAGCAGGGAAACGTTGACAAAGGTCGACAAGAAGGTGATTGCTGACGGCACAAAAACGCTGTGGGATATAGCGTATGAAAACTCTGTTCCACTAGAAAGCCTTGTACAGCTCAATCCCCACATTATGTTCATAAATGACATAAAAAAAGGGGAGGTAGTAAGACTGTGCTGAGATTTTACTTTACCGATATATATGATAATGAGATTACTGTAACTGATGTTATTTCGCTTGATATAAATATCGAGGAGGACGTCCCTGCTGATGATATGAGAGCAAAGTTTTCGTACTTTGAGTGCGATGAGCTTAAGAGCGTTGTTGTGTACAGCGATGAGCAGGTAGTTTTTACAGGTGTTGTAGATGAACAACAGGTTATCAAAGATATAAAGGGTGAGTACGTAAAGGTGGTTGCACGCTCGCTTGCGTCATTACTGCTTGATAACGAAAGTATGCCTGTGGGCTACACAAATCCCGGCACTAATCTGATGCTTAGACGTCATCTGTCGCCCTTTGGCTTAAAGCTCAAAAGTGACAGTGAGAGGGCGTTTTATGGTATCCAGCTTGTGCTAAAAGGCGATAGTAATTATAAAACCGTACAGGATTTTTCAAAGAAAGTCTACGGTGGAAATCCGCGAGTGAATGAAAAGGGCGAGCTGTGTTTTCCTGAAAAAAGCGAGAGTGCTCCACTTGTATTTTGCGATAGCGGACAGGGTATCAACTACTTTTCATACCAGAAAAACATCAGACGATGTGACGAGATATCATCAGTAAAAATCAAGCTTATGGGTCAGCCCGACTATAGTGCTGAGGTAGTTAACAAAGATGCAAAGTCAAGGGGCATAATGCGACAGCGTTATCTTGATGCGTATAAGACCGATACGCCTGCTGTGTATGCTCAGAAAATGATTGATAACTCTAAGAAAAAAGCCTTTGTGCTGACACTTTCGTGTATGGGCAGACATCTTGGTATTCTTTTAAAAGATGCGATAGTAGCTGACAGTGTGTACGGAAAAACGGACAAGCTCTACGTCAGTGCACTCAGATACAGCCTGAGCGAAAACGGTGAGTACACCGTGGTGTCACTCAAGAGAAAGGATGATTTTGATGTGGCTACTTGATTACATAACTAAAAATTCGCTCAAAAGTGCAGAAAATTCCAAAGGTGATGTTACATCATCAACCACAAACAGCGTTAACGTAAGCTCATCGCTAGAGCACAGAAACGTGCCACTTGTCGCTCCTTACGGCGTGTATTATATCCCGCCTATGGGTGCAGAGTCCGTGGTGGTACCTGTAAACGGTTCGTACATCAGCGTGGGTGTTGTGTCAGATAACGAGCACTCGCTTTCACCGGGTGAGCTTATGCTGTGCTCAAAGGGTGGAGCCAAAATCGTGCTTAAAAACGACGGCACGGTAGAGATTAACGGAAAGGTGTTTTAATTATGGACGTAAAAATAGAAAACAAAGATACGCTCATACTTTGTGGCGGTGAGATGCAGTATATCGACTCGCTACAGGAGCTTTGTCAGCGCATAGCTATTGCATGCTCGGTAAACAAGGGCAGTTTCCCTTATGACAGAACTCTGGGCAGTGACACGGTTACTTTTGATACAGATGATAACAGGCTCAACGAAAAGCTGTCTATGATATTTAAAGAGGCGACAATCGATATCCCATACACCGACTTAAGGGTTCATAAGGTGTATGAAAAGGGTGGCGAATTTTACGCTGTGCTTGAGATAGTAAACGGTGTTGACATAATCACAACGGAGGTGAATGTAAGTGCAAAGCTACGATGAAATTTTAAGCAGGATGGTTAATAAATACGAGGAGCTGTCAGGCTTTTCGATAAACAGAGAATCCGATATTATGATAAGACTAAAGGTGCTCGCAGGCGAAATCTATAACACGATGGTGGCATCTGAGTTTATAAAACGACAGATGTTTTTGAGTAGTGCAAGTGGTGAGTACCTTGATAAACACGCTCTAACCCGTGGACTTTACCGCAAAGAGGCTGTGAAGTCAACAGGCGAGGTTACGTTCTACAGAAGTGAAATAACAGACACTCAGCTGGTTATAGAAAAAGGTACGATAGTGTCCACCGCAGGACCAGTGATAAAACAGTTTGTGACTGACGAAACAGTGACTATTCCTAAAAACACGGGCAGTGTGACAGTATCAGCGACAGCGATTGAGGGCGGTGCGTCGTACAATGTACTAAAGGAGAGCATCACGGTTTTAGTTACTCCGCCTGTGGGTGTAACGAGTGTCAAAAATGCAAAAGCATTCAAAGGCGGTAGTGACAAAGAGAGCGACGATGAGTTAAGAGATAGAGTGCTGTACAGCTACCGTGATATTTCAAACGGCACAAACGCTGTGTATTACAAGCGACTTGCCGAGTCTGTGCCTGGTGTGTATTCGGCATCTGTTGTGTCACAGGTCAGAGGGCCGGGTACAGTAGATGTGTATATCTGCGGTAAGGGTAAGGATGCGACTGTCAATAAAGAGCACATACAGGTTGTTCAGGATTTACTGGACGAAAACCGTGAGCTTAATGTTGACATTGAAGTGCTGTATTCTTGGCCGTTAAATGTCAGCTTTACCTTCAATCTTTGTGTCGAGGACGGCTACAGCTTTGACG
This sequence comes from Ruminococcus sp., assembly GCA_017473555.1. Classification (GTDB taxonomy): domain Bacteria; phylum Bacillota; class Clostridia; order Oscillospirales; family Acutalibacteraceae; genus Ruminococcoides. Next base: position 10,064 of record JAFUKO010000056.1, read on the forward strand.
AAGTGAGTGCTGTGATAACTGAGAAGATTACTGAGTATATCGACTCGCTCGGTGTTTCTAAGCCTGCTTTGCTGTGTGAAATGGGCGAGATAATCTACCACACCGATGGTGTTAAAAACTACGAGTTTCTTGATGCTTTTTGTAACGATGTTTACCCTATGTACAAAGAGTACTGTGTGCTGACTGAACTTGATATCAGGCAGGTGGAACGATGAGCGATACATATATTTCGATGAAAAATGCACTAAGTACGCTGTCACTTTATGACTTTGATGATACTAATATCAGCAACGAGCTCAAGGTGTATGCGTATGTACTCGATGAGCTGAACAACGAGCTTAATGTAATGCTTGACGAGTGTTTTATCGATACAGCTAGCAGTTACGGACTTTCTCAGCGTGAGCTTATTATCGGTGATGTGCGAAATGATTTGAGTGTAGACAAACGCAGAGAGATGCTAAAACTTAGAGAAAGCATCTGTAAAAGCTCGTTTACTGTCGAAAAAATCAAAGAGTCGCTTAAGAGCTTTGGTTTACAGTTTGAGCTTAAAGAGTATCCGTCACTTTATATTGTGAATATTGATGCTCGTGGCTCGTATTCAGCAAAAGAGCAGGCGTGGATAAGAAATGAAGTAGAAAAGATTATGCCTGCACATTTATCTGCACAGGTGATATTCGGTGGCCCTACGTGGGAAGTAAGTGACAACAAAAATAACACGTTCTCATATATAGACTCGCTTTCTTACACATGGGACACAATTGATAACTTAGAATAGGAGGACAAAATATGGCTTCAACCTCATATACGAATAATCTCGGACTTTGTGCGTGGAGCGGTAGTGACCGACCTAAGCGTATGGATTTTGTGAACGATAATGCGATTATCGACGAAAAGCTCGGCGATCATCTTGCAAATTCCGCTATCCACGTCACAGCAGACGAGAAGATACAGTTTTTAAATCCGTACACCGTGTTTTCTTATGCAGGTGACGGAGCAAAGACCAGAACGTTTACACTTGACTCTAGCTACAGCTTTGCGATTGTTTTTCAGAAGTATTATCCGCCTGTCGAGATTGACGATAACGGAAACACCGTGTCGCATTTATCTATTGTCGGCAGAGTGTTTGGCTCGTCATCATCAGTATCTCTGACAAGCAACTCTATTATAGTAACGCAGGACAGCGAACCTACAGACGGAGTGAAAAATAATTTCAACGAAGCTCAGGGTCAGTATGTTGCGATATTGTTCAAGTAACAGGTAAAGAAAAAGGATAAAGAAAAAGGACACTCTTGTTACAGAGTGTCCTTTGATTATGTGTTAAGTTTTTGCCTTAATCAGTGTCTTGCCTTATAGTTGTCAGGCAGATTGATTTCAGCTGTGTCAGCCATAGCACGCTTACGCTCTGCGTAGCTCATACCATCTGTAGCGTAACGCTTACGCTGTGGACGTGAACGGTGCTCTCTGGACATAGAGTAGTCTGTGTCGTCGTAGTAGTCATCTCTTACACGATATGAACCATACTGCTGAGCAGCTGCTCTTTGCATATTCTTCTTATATGTAGTAGTGGCGATAATGAAGTACATTATGCCTGCTACTGAAAGTGCAATGAATGCGTAGCCTAAGTATAAAATCCACTGGCCGTCATCGTTGTTGCGTGTGTTCTTCTTGATTGCCGAGAAGTCCATAGCGTCGCCTGTGCCCTTGGAAACGTCAAGCACGATGTTGTCCCACTTTGTCTCTTTTAAAGCAGAAACGTTGATATCTGATGTATCGTACTGATTAGTAGCGTCGGAAACGCTTCCTGCTGACTGCTCGATTGAGTTAGCCATTGTGTCCTCATCGTAGTAGTAGAAGTCGTCGCCTGTGATGTAACCGCCTGTCGGTGGGGTTACTGTGCCTGTGTCAGGGTTAGGGTCAGTAGTAGTGCCTGAGTCAGGGTTTTCGGTTGTACCGCCCTGTTCGCCGCCTTGCTCGCCACCCTGTTCGCCACCTTGTTCACCGCCTTCATCTCCACCAGGAGTTGGTGGGTCAACAGGTGCAGGTGGATCAACAGGAGCCGGTGGGTCCGGTGTAACTACAGGTGGAGTGTCCACCGGTGGTGTAACCTCGTCTGTAGCATAAGCTGTTAAAGAAAAAACTGTGAATAAAGTGAAAAGTGCGATTATAACTGAGAGTATTCTAATTCTGTTTTTCATAATATCACTCCCTCAATATAATGTGCAGTTTGTTAAAATATATTAGTTAAGTAACAGGCTGTGCAAGATTACTCTTCGAACATAGCCGGTGTGTACTTAGAAACTGCCTTGCTGATTTCGACCTCAAGGCTAATAGCTAACTCGTCGATGTAAGATGTGAATTCCTCACCCTTGAAGCTCTGGAGAACTGACTTGCGGTTTGTAGCATCCTTGATGTACTCGTCAACCTTGTCAGCAATCTTGCCTTTGTAGAACAGGTACATTACCTGTGAGTTCTCTTCGCCGATAGCCTTGTTAGTAGCTTTGCCCTCATCAAGGTCGTTGATAGCAGAAACGAGGTCAGCGCCGATTACTGAGTTGTCCATGATCTCAACGTTTGATACGCTTGGGTCATTTTCAAGCTCGTAGTCCTTAGTGAACTTAGAAGATACGTCAGAGAATTTCTTGCCGCCGTTTAAAGAATCAGCGTAGCCCTTGAAGTCAGACTCAATCTTCTTCATTTCTTTCTCAGAAAGAGCAACGTTTGTTGAAAGTGCACCGCCACTCTCAGCTGAGTCAGCAGTAGCTTCCTGAGTTTCGTACATATTTGTGTTGAAGTATGAGTAGCTTGTGTAGTTTTCTGTGAAGTACTTTGTGAGTTCTTCGTCGCTTACAGCCTTTTCGCCACCCTCAGCGTAGAGGAGGTCGAAAACAACTTCCTGCTTAGCAGATGTAACGTAGAAATACTCAAATGATTCGTATGAAACACCGAGTGGCTCGAAAACATCGCTGTAAGGGCTCTTGTACTGCTCGCCGTACATTGCGTAGTATGGGCCGTAGTCCCAGTACTCTTTAGCAGAAGCCTTGTATGATTCAACAGTAGCTTCGTCCATAGTAGCACCTAAACGATTGTACTCGTGCTCGATAGCAAGTAAGTTTCTCAGTGTCTTGTCAGCCTGATCTGTGATCCACTGGTCAGCAGTAGCAGTAACGCCGTCCTGATCAGTGATCTGAACCTTGAGGAAAGACTCACTGCCGTCGTATGTGCCTGCTTCAGAATCGTAACCCTCAGTTTCCTGAGCTAAAGACTGAGCCTGTGAGTATGCTGAGTAGAGAGCGTAGATGTAAACGCCGATAGCAAGCTCAGTGTCATCAGTCTTGTAAGAATACTGTGGCTTAAGTGAACAAGCGGATGTTGAAAGTGCGATAACCATACAGAGGACTACCGCAAGAAGTTTAGTAAAATTTTTCATGGTATTTACCGTCCTTTTAATTTATTAAACGTACCAAATTATTATACATAAAAAAGTATTATTTGTCTACAAAATGAGCGAAAAAAAGCTAATCTTCACAAATTGCTCACATTTTTTGTGTACATCTCAGGAAATAATCAGTTAAATATTTCTTTTAAAGCATTAACAGGGTCGATTTTCTCTTTGTACCTGACAGCGATGTACGGTTTCTGGGTAGCAGAGAGCATCGCCTGACCTTTGAGTTTTGATATGAGTAATCCTGCCTCTTCACGTTTTAGCGAGTCGATGTATAAAAGCAGGTTGTTTTCGTTCTGCTTGATTTCGTAAATGCCCATCTCAATTGCTTTGTTACGGATGAGTGCGATGTCGATGAGTCCCATAACAGACTTAGGTAAATCGCCGTAGCGGTCGAGTAGCTCGTCGATTACATCAAGCGAGTCTTCCTTTGTGCGTATGTCGGCAATTCGTCTGTATGCATCAAGGCGTAAGCTAAGACTTTCGATGTATTCTTCAGGAATATGTGCCTGCATAGAAATGTCGATAAGACAGTCTTTTTCTACAGTGTCGGTGGCTTTCTCGCCTTTTTCTTCTAGCACCGCATCGTTTAAGAGTTTTAAGTACATATCGTATCCGACGTCTTCCATATGGCCGTGCTGTCGAGCACCCAGCAGGTTGCCTGCACCACGTAACTCTAAATCACGCATAGCGATTTTAAAGCCTGAGCCGAATTCTGTGAATTCTCTGATAGCATTGAGACGTTTTGTGGAAATCTCAGACAGCGTTTTTCCTCCGTTAAAGGTGAAGTACGCATACGCTCTTCGTGGTGAACGTCCGACTCTGCCTCTAATCTGGTGGAGCTGAGAAAGTCCGAAGCGGTCGGCATTTTCGATGATAAGAGTGTTGGCGTTTGGCAGGTCAACACCTGTCTCGATAATAGTTGTGCACACCAAAACATTTACTTCCTGCTCGAGCATTTTTCGCCATACATCAGAGAGCTCAGATTCGCTCATTTTTCCGTGACCGATAGCGACATTTGCTTCAGGTATAGCCTGTGAAATTTTGTGTGCTTTTGAAGTGATTGTTTCGGTGTTGTTGTGCAGATAAAACACCTGACCGCCACGACGGAGCTCTCGTCTTATCGCTTCGTTAATGACAGCCTCATCGTGCTCCAGTACATAGGTCTGGACAGGCTTTCTGTCAAGCGGAGCCTCTTCGATTACAGACATATCACGGATACCGCTCATCGCCATATTGAGAGTACGAGGAATAGGGGTAGCGGATAGAGTGAGCACGTCAACGTTTTTGCATATTTCTTTGAAACGCTCTTTGTGAGCTACACCAAAACGCTGTTCCTCGTCGATGATGACGAGTCCTAAATCTCTGAACTCGACGTCTTTTTGCACCAGACGATGTGTGCCGATGACCATATCAATCTCGCCACGCTTGAGCTTTTTGAGTATGACTTCCTGTTCCTTTTTTGTCCTAAAACGTGAGAGAAGTTCGACTCTCACAGGGTAGGTGTCAAAGCGGTTTAGCACAGACTGGTAGTGTTGCCACGCTAAAATTGTAGTAGGGCACAGCAGCACACACTGCTTTGAGTCGGTGACACATTTGAAAGCAGCACGCAAGGCTACCTCGGTTTTGCCAAAACCTACGTCACCGCACAGCAATCTGTCCATAGGAGCCTTGCGCTCCATATCACGCTTGATTTCCTTACAGCAACGGAGCTGGTCGGCTGTTTCGTCAAATTCAAACGCCATTTCAAAGTCACGTTGCCATTCGCCGTCTTTAGAAAACGCAAAGCCCTCTGCCTGCATACGCTCACTGTACAGCACGATGAGCTCTTTTGCCATTTCTTTGACGGCTGATTTAACTCGGGTTTTCGCTTTCTGGAAGTCAGAAGAACCGAGTTTGTTGAGTTTTACTTTACTCTCTTCTCTTGGACCGATATATTTTGCGACTAAATCGAGCTGGGTGACAGGAACGTACAGCATATCACCTTTTGCGTACTCGATTTTGATGTAGTCTTTTGTAACACCGTGGACATCGATTTTGTGTATACCCTTGAACAGTCCGATGCCGTGGGTCGAATGTACAACATAGTCGCCTGTGGTAAGGTCAGACAGGCTGTACACCTGCTGAGCATTTTTAGGAGTTTTACGGCGTTTTAAAGGCTTTGAGTAGGTGAGAGCACGTGAGTATAAAATAAAGTGTTCGCTGACGTATTCAATACCTGAGCTGAGAGTGCCCTCAACGATGTGTATTTTTCCTTTTTCGCATTTTTCTAAGTCTTCGCAGTATGATGCAGGATAGCCTTTTTCGATTAAAGTATCGGCAAGGCTTTCGCACGCTTTTTTAGTACCTGCCATAACTGCAACGTAGTAGTTTTTGTAGCCGATTTCGTCCAAATCTTCCATTAATGACGAGGCTGTACCGTTAAACAGAGCGTTTTGTTTTGCGTTTAACTGCACCAGCTCTTTGAGCTCGCTATCGTATGAGCCGTGTGAGAAGTTGTCAAGATACAGTAGCGGATGGGCGAGAGCTTTGTTCATAAACTCGCTGTAGTTTAAACTGTAGCACTCAAATCCACGGCACAAAACACCCTCTTCAAACAGCGAGCTTATCTCGGTTTTTCTGTAGGCATCAAAGGACTTCATACGCTCTTTTGACGCCTTTGTTTCGCTTATGAAAACGATAGCGTTTTCGTCTATGTAATCAAGTAGGGTAGCAGGCTTGTCGTAGATAAGCGGAATGAATTTGTCGATATTTGACAGAGTGATGTTGTCGCATAGCATATCCGCTTCTTTGTACAAGATTTCCTTTGCTTTTGAGGATTTTTCGCTTTTTAAGTATGACGCTTTTTTGCGGATTTTTTCGACCAGTGCGTCTTTGTCTTCGATAAGCACCTCGGTTGACGGAGTGAGAAAAATCTCCTCACAGTAGTCGGTGCGTCGCTGGGAGATAGTGTCACAGTAGATGATTGTATCAATATCGTCGCCCCAGAATTCAATTCTCACAGGAGCAACAGAGTCGGTCATAAAAAGGTCAACAATACCGCCACGCACCGCAAACTGTCCGACACCCTCGACCTGCTCTGTGCGTTCATAACCAAGCAGTAAAAGTGACTTTATAAGCTCGTCGATTTTTATACAGTCGCCTGATTTAAGCTTGATTGTGGCTTTTTTCAGGATATCAGCAGGGATTGTATACTGTGACGCTGCGTCCATACACGCAACAACTGCATCACACTCACCGCTGAGTAATTTTGACAGCACGTTTATACGCTGGTGCTCGTACTCGTGTGACTCGCCTGTAACGTTCATAAAGGTGAAATCTCGTGTCGGGTAAAAAAGTGCTTTCATACCCATAACACAAAGGTCGTTGCATAGTGTCTGGGCGGTCTGCTCGTTTTCGACAACACAAAAGGCTCTGACATTTTTGAAATGGCAGAGCGCAGAAATCATATTGGCTTTGTGAACACCCGAAACACCTGTCAAAGCACAGGCTGAGTCGGCACTGAGAGCACTACTCAGCGTTTTGAAGACCTTGGTCTTTTCCAAAACATTGTAAAGAAATTTCATTGTAGTTTACCTCAGTAATATATTATACCTGATACTGTGCAGAAAATGTCAGAAATCAGGAGTTGTAAAGATTCATCGCTTTGTCGATGTTGCCGTCAACCATGTGAGCTACAGCGTCACATATGTTATCTAGCAAAGGCATCATCAGCTTTTTGTCAGCGTTGCTAAAGCGTGAGAGTACCCACTTTTTGAGGTCATACTCTGGGTGAGGCTTCTTGCCGATGCCGACTTTGATGCGTGGAAAATCCTGAGAGCCTGAAAGGTAGATGATATTCTGCATACCACGTTGACCTCCGTCGGAGCCTTTTCTGCGGATACGCATTTTGCCCACATCTAGTGAGATATCGTCGAAAATAACGATGACATTAGTAGGCTTGATTTTGTAGAAATTCATCGCCTCAACCACCGCCTGACCTGATAAATTCATAAAGGTGGACGGTTTCATAAGCAGGCATCTGTGAGAGTTTATCTCGCACTCGCCGACAGTGGATTTGAATTTGATTTTATTGATTTTGCAGTTTAGTTTTTCTGCCATATAGTCAAGTGCGATGAAACCGCAGTTGTGACGAGTGTTTTCATACTCACGACCGGGGTTTCCCAGTCCCACGATGAGGTATTCAATCGAGCCTGTTGTGGGAATTTTCTTGAATTTTGAGAACATAGTAATCTCCGTGTATATAAGGGATTTCAAAGATAAAAAGAGGGTGCGTTAGGCACCCTCTTGCTTACTATTAAAGGAACATTGGTGATACAGGCTTGTCCTCGTAAATTCTCTCGATAGCTTCAGCGAAGAGTGGAGCAACTGAGAGGATTGTGAACTTGTCGATCATCTTGTCCTCAGCGATTGGAACTGTGTCGAGGAGGATGCACTCTTTGATAGCACTGCTCTGGATTCTCTCAATAGCAGGACCTGAAAGTACAGCGTGAGAAGCACAAGCGTAAACCTCAGTAGCACCGCCCTTTTCAACGATAGCGTTAGCTGCGTTACAAAGTGTACCTGCTGTGTCGATCATATCGTCAACGAGAATAACCTTCTTGCCTTCAACCTCACCGATGATGTTCATAACCTCAGAAACGTTTGCACGCTGTCTGCGTTTGTCAACGATAGCGATTGGGCAGCCGATTTTAGCAGCGAAGTTTCTTGCACGAGTAACTGAACCGAGGTCAGGAGATACAACAACGTACTCGTCGTTGTGACCTGCGATCTTGTTTCTCATGTGCTCAGCGAGCATTGGAGCACCAACAAGGTGGTCAACAGGGATGTTGAAGAAGCCCTGAATCTGAGCTGCGTGGAGGTCCATTGTGAGGACTCTGTCAGCACCTGCTGCTGTGATAAGGTCAGCACAAAGCTTAGCTGAGATTGGATCTCTTGCCTTTGACTTTCTGTCCTGACGAGCGTAGCCGAAGTATGGCATAACTGCTGTGATAGAAGAAGCAGAAGCTCTCTTCATAGCATCAATCATAATGAGCAGCTCCATTAAGTTGTCGTTAACAGGAGCACATGTTGACTGAACGATGAAGCAGTCGCTACCACGAACAGATTCGTGGAGAGATACAGCGATCTCACCGTCAGAGAATGTAGCACAGTCGCTCTTGCCAAGTGGTAAACCGAGTCTGCCAGCAATGCCCTGAGCAACTTCTACGTTAGAGTTCAGCGTAAAAATCTTGATGTCCTTACCGTGTGAATTCATTTTGATTATTCCCCTTTTTGTTTGATATGATGTATGTGAAAAAATTATTTGTATCCTTTTGCAATTGCAATCTGGTTCAACTCTTCTAACTGCTGTGGGTCGTTTGCTCCAAGCACTGTGTCAGGAGAAGATGCAGTAAACGCACCTACTGTTTTGCCCTCGCTTAATAAGAGTTTTAACGCATCAGGAAGATAATACTCAGCAGCTGCGTTGTCAGCAGTGATTTTATCTAAAACTGAGAGTAAATCCTCGGTGTCAAACCAGTAACCGCCTGAATTTACTTCCTTGATTTTAAGTGTTTCTTCGTCGGCTTCTTTTTGTTCAACAATAGCTTTAAGTGAGCCGTCTTCGTTTCTGACGATTCTGCCGTAGCCTGTTGAGTCAGTAAGCACCGCTGAAATAACAGTAGCAGAAGCGTTGTTGCTGTCGTGCTGATTAAAAGCATCAGCGATTGTGTCCTTGTCCATAAACGGAGCGTCGCCGCAAAGGATGACAACGTCGCCTTTGTTCTCCTTTAAGAAGTCTTTTGCCATCATAACAGCGTGACCTGTACCGAGTCGCTCAGCCTGATAAACAGTTTCAACCTTGTATGGGAGAGTAGCAACGTACTCTTCGATGCACTCTTTCTTAAAGCCTTTAACGACACAGATGTTTTCAACGCCTGCACCTTTGACTGAGTCGATAACCCACTGGAGCATCGGTTTACCTAGCACCTGACTCATCGGTTTAGGCATATTGCTCTTCATTCGCTTGCCCTCGCCACCGGCGAGAATAACAGCACACTTAGCCATAACACACCTCGCATAGTAATAGATATTACTATTATCGCACATATTCAAAAAATTTCAAGATGTAAATTCAAAAAGTCGGGAAATTAAACATTTTTCACAATATCACCAAAAAATATTTCCAAGTTTTATAAGATTTTTTTGAAATATCTATAGAATTTTAGTTACATATTTGTTATAATGTTTGCAGGCATGTTTAGGTCATAAGAAAAGTGTGGCTTTTCTCACACTTGTATGACGGCCTATTACTAATATTTTTAGGAGGATGATTCCAATGAGTCACAAGTTTGTTTACCTCTTCAAAGAGGGCGACGCTTCAATGAGAGAGCTTCTCGGCGGTAAAGGTGCTAACCTTGCTGAGATGACAAAACTCGGTCTGCCTGTACCACAGTGCTTCACAGTTTCTACTGAGGCTTGTACACAGTACTATGAGGACGGCAGAAAGATCAACGACGACATCAAGGCAGAGATCATGGAGAACATCACAAAGATGGAAGAGATCACTGGCAAGAAGTTCGGCGACAAAGAGAACCCACTCCTCGTATCAGTTCGTTCAGGTGCTAGAGCATCAATGCCTGGTATGATGGATACTATCCTTAACCTCGGTCTCAACGAGGAAGTTGTTGAGACAATGGCAGCTATGTCAGGTAACCCACGTTGGGCTTATGACTGCTACCGCCGTTTCATCCAGATGTATTCTGACGTAGTTATGGAAGTTGGTAAGAAGTACTTCGAGCAGCTTATCGACGAGATGAAAGAAGCTAAGGGCGTTACACAGGATGTTGACCTTACAGCTGAAGATCTCAAGACTCTTGCTGAGCAGTTCAAGGCTGAGTACAAGTCAAAGATCGGTAAAGACTTCCCAACAGATCCAAAAGAGCAGCTCATGGGCGCTGTTGAGGCTGTATTCCGTTCATGGGATAACCCAAGAGCTAACGTATACCGTCGTGACAACGATATCCCTT
>JAFUKO010000057.1 GCA_017473555.1 Ruminococcus sp.
ATGCCACAGTGGGCTGGTTCATCTTGGTATTATTTGAGATATATGGACCCACACAATAAAGAAGCTCTTGCCTCAAAAGAAGCTTTAGAATACTGGAACTGTGTTGATTGGTATAACGGTGGTCTGGAGCACACAACACTCCATCTTTTATACAGTCGTTTCTGGCATAAGTTCTTATACGATATCGGTGTTGTTCCAACTAAGGAGCCATACTCAAAGCGTACAAGCCACGGTATGATCTTAGGTGAGAACGGCGAGAAGATGAGTAAGTCAAGAGGTAACGTTGTTAACCCTGATGATATCGTAAATGAGTACGGTGCTGATACACTCAGAATGTACGAGATGTTCATTGGTGATTTCGAAAAGGCTGCTCCATGGAGCCCATCAAGCATCAAGGGTTGTCGTCGTTTTATCGAGCGTTACTATAACCTCCAGAACAGCGTTGTTGACGGTGATGCTATCAGACCTGAGCTCGAAAAAGAGTTCCATAAGACTATAAAAAAGGTTACCGAGGATATCGAGAATATTAAGTTCAATACAGCTATCGCTGCACTTATGGCTCTTATCAATGTTGTTTCAAACTTCGGTTCAATCAACAAGAAAGAACTTGCTATATTCTCAATCCTTATGAACCCATTTGCTCCTCATGTTACTGAGGAAGTATGGGAGGCTTGTGCTTTAGGCGAAGGTATCTTAGCCGAAGCTGTGTGGCCAGAGTTTGATGAATCAAAATGTGTTGACGATACAGTAGAAATCGTTGTTCAGGTTAACGGTAAGATCAAAGCTAAGCTTATGATTCCTGCTGACGCTGATCAGGATACTGCTTTATCACTTGCGAAAGCTGATGAAAAAGTTAATGATGCTATCGCTCACATGAATATTGTCAAGGAAATATATGTCAAAGGTAAGCTCGTAAATATCGTAGTTAAACCTTAAATGTGCAATTTTCTCTGTTTTCTACTTTTATTTTAGAAGACTCTTGACACTTTTGACATATTATTGTATAATAACCAAAGCATTATGCGAATTACCCATGCCTTATGGCGGACGGGAGGGAAATAAATGTCAGAAGTAAGACTCAAAGAAAACGAATCTCTTGAGAGTGCTTTAAGAAGATTCAAGAAGCAGTGTGCAAGAGCAGGCGTTATCGCTGAAGTTCGTAAAAGAGAAGCTTATGAGAAGCCTTCAGTAAAGCGTAAGAAGAAGTCTGAGGCTGCTCGTAAACGCAAATACAAATAATTATTAAAGAAACGGACAGGTTAATAATACTTGTCCGTTTTTTGTTTTGGTGATTTTATGAAATTGTTGGTTATTTTAGGACCTAACCTTAATATGGTTGGCATCAGAAAAAAAGAAGTTTATGGAACTACATCTGCTGAAAATATCAATAAAATGATAATTCAGTACGCAAATGATAAGGGGGTAGAGTGTGAAGTTTTTCAGTCTAACCACGAAGGTGCTTTGATTGATAAAATCCATTCAACCCTTGATGTTTATGATGGGGTTATCATAAATCCCGGTGCATATACTCATTACAGTTACGCTTTACGTGATGCAATTGAATGTGTTGCAGAAGTGCCTTTTGTTGAAGTTCATATGTCTGATATCTCAAAAAGAGAGGATTTCAGAAAGATTTCTGTAACAGCTGAGGTGTGCATTAACCAGATTATGGGTTACGGAGAAAAGTCTTATCTTATGGCTATAGATCATTTATGCGAGGTTCTAAATGCTTGATAGAGTGAACAAATTGCGTGAGCTTTTACCGGATGAACATAGTGCTGTACTTATAACATCTGATGTTAACCGCTTTTACTTTTCAGGATTCAGAAGCTCAGCTGGAGCAGTGTTTATTACAAAGGATTCATCCACCTTGTTAGTTGATTTCAGATATTACGAAGCAGCACAGAGTAGTGTTGGTAGCAAGATAGATGTCATATGCTATAAAAAGCTATTTGATGAACTTAATGATATAATTCTTGATAAGAATATAAAAAACGTTATCATTGAAGATGATGATGTTACTGTGAATAGATTATCTGCATTTCAAAAAGAGATTAAAGCTGAAATTGTCACAAACTTTCAGTTATCCGACAAGATACTTGATTTAAGAATGATTAAAACTCAGACAGAGATTGATAAAATTGTTACTGCTCAAAAAATCACTGAGAAGAGTTATCAAGAACTGTTGAATTACATTAAACAAGGTATCACTGAACGTGAGTTAGCGGTTGAGCTTGAATATCTTATGAAAAAGAATGGGGCAGAGAAAGTCGCATTTGACCTTATCACAATAAGTGGTAAAAACACTTCACTTCCTCATGGAGTGCCTGGCGACAAAACTTTATGCGATGGTGAATTTATCACTTTTGATATCGGTGCTGTGTATGAGGGTTATCATTCTGATATGACACGAACAGTAGCAGTAGGGTACGCAACTGATGAAATGCGTGAGATTTATGATATTGTTCTTGAAGCTCACAAAAAGGCAGCTAATACAATAAAAGTCGGTAACGCTTGTGCGGATGTTGATAACGCAGCCAGAGATTATATTATTTCTAAAGGCTATGGGGAGTTTTTCGGACATAGTACGGGTCACGGCGTAGGTCTCGAAATTCACGAAAAACCAACTGTGTATTTAACTAACGATACAATTCTAAAAACGGGTATGGTTATCACTAACGAACCTGGAATTTATCTTCCGGATAAATATGGTGTAAGGATAGAAGATATGTATCTTGTGACTGATAATGGGTATAAAGATCTCGCTTTAATAGATAAAGAACTAATAATTCTGTAAAAAGTATTGATTTTTACAGAGTTTGACTGTATAATTGAGAGTGTAAATTTATGAAATTTGCTATTCAAATATTTTTTTGGAGGGAAACACAATGATTTCTGCAGGTGATTTCAGAAACGGCGTAACATTCGAAATGGATGGACAGGTTGTTTCTATCATTGAATTTCAGCACGTTAAGCCTGGTAAGGGTGCTGCCTTTGTAAGAACAAAGATCAGAAACGTTATCACAGGTTCTGTTGTTGAAAAAACTTTCAACCCTAACGACAAATATCCTACTGCTTTCATCGAGAGAAAGGATATGGAGTACAGCTACAACGATGGCGATCTCTACTACTTCATGGATACTGAGACATGGGAGCAGGTTCCAATCAATGCTTCTATCCTTGGTGACAACTTTAAATTTGTTAAAGAGAACATGACATGTAAGGTTCTCTCATACAAGGGCAATGTTTTCGGTGTTGAGCCACCTAACTTTGTTGAGCTTACTATCACACAGACAGACCCTGGTTTTGCAGGTAACACAGCTACAAACGCTACAAAGCCTGCTACTGTTGAAACAGGCGCTGAGATTAAGGTTCCACTCTTCATCGAAGAGGGCGAAGTTGTTCAGATTGATACTCGTACAGGCGAGTACCTTGGTCGTGCATAAGGAGTAATTACTATGACTTTATCAGAAAGAATTTCTTACATCAGAGGTTTAGCTGATGGTCTTGAGCTTGATAGCGAGAAGAAGGAAGTTAAAGTATTAAACGCTATTATCGACCTTCTCGATGATATGACACTTGCTGTTGAGACAACTGAGGATCTCTATGATGAACTTGCTGAGCAGGTTGATGCAATCGACGAGGATCTCACAACATTAGAGGATGACTTCTATGATGATTGTGACTGCTGTGATTGTGACTGCGACGATTGTGACGATGATTGTGATTGTTGCGATTGTTACGATGATGATGACGAGGCTTACTATGAGGTAACTTGTGGTAAGTGTGAAGAGCAGATTTGCGTTAGTGAAGATGTTCTTTTAGAAGGCGAGATTACTTGCCCTAACTGTGGTGAGTTACTCGAGTTTGATTTTTCAGGTCTTTGCGACGATGACTGTGATTGCGGTTGTTGCTGCTGCGATGATTCAGAAGATCTGATGTCATAATTTAATTAACATTTATAACACCTCTCGTATAGTATAACGAGGGGTGTTTTTTTGCGTGCAAAAAATAAATTGTCGAAGACTCGTATATTATTCAGAAGAACTGTTTTATCAATTGTATCTTTAGTTATAGCAGTTGTATTATTCTTCGAATTAACAGTAAGAGATAGACTTGAGCTTGCTATAATAGCACAAATCAAATCAGTATCAAGTACCGCGATAAACACAGCTGTTAATGACTACATAAAAGATAATGAAAAAATTTGTGCCAATATGGTTGATATATATAGCGACGAAAGCAGTAATGTGAAGTCGATTTCTGAGGATGCTTTTTCAGTAAATGTCTTTAAAACAGATATCATTGATGCAACTCAAAGTGCAGTTAATGATGTAATGAAAACACATGGAATTAATGTGAAATTGGGTAATTTTACAGGCTTGAATATTTTATCAGACATCGGACCTGTTGTACCCATTGATATAGATGCGACTACAAATATATCGTGTGAAATTGAAAGCTCGTTTGAATCATCAGGACTTAATCAGACGTTGCATAGAATCAAGCTGGATATGTACGTTGATATTTATGTAGGTAACCCTATAAGAATCGAATCTGTTGCATATAAAACATCATATGAAGTTGCTCAGACGCTTATCGTAGGAAATACTCCATCCGCTTATGGTTCAATATCAACAAGATATTGATAAAAAATGTAAAGTTTCTATGAATAA
>JAFUKO010000058.1 GCA_017473555.1 Ruminococcus sp.
CGCTGTAGCTATCGCTCAGGCGTCGCAGATTATTACAGGTCACTTAGTCGGTGCAGGGGAGATGGACGAAGCGTACAGGCGTGGTATGCGTGCGTATAAATACTCTATGCTCATCACTATGATAGCGTGTACAATCGGTGTTATTTTCAGAAATCCGATTATGGACGTGTTCACAGATGATAAGAGCGTAATCATTTTGGGCGCAGGAATACTGATGATAGATTGGGTGCTTGAGCTCGGACGAACTACAAATATCGTGGTTATAGCGTGCTTGCGTGGAGCAGGGGATGTGTACTTTCCGACAATCTGTGCGATATTCTCAATGTGGCTTGTGAGCGTTCTCGGTGCATATATATTCGCAGTTGTGCTTGATATGGGTATATATGGCTTGTGGGTAGCTTTGGCAATGGATGAGGTGCTCAGAGGCATACTGATGGTATGGCGTTTCAAAGGCGGGAAATGGCGAGAAAAAGCAATCGTTAAAAGCTAAATATACAAAGCTAAAGGCACTGCGTTTTGCAGTGCCTTTATTGTTTACTTGAATGAAACGGGGTTGACATCTGTTTTTGGAAAACGGGAGTCACCCGATGGTTCTGACATTGAAAAGTACATTTTAGCAGCCTTTGTTGTACCAAAGTCACGGTTTGAGCCACTGTTTTGCACCTTGTTGAACGCTTCTCTGAACATAGCGTTGTGAGCCTCTTCACGATTTAAGAGAAAGTCGATTGTTTCCTTGACCTTTTTATCGTCAATCTGGCGGTAGAGGTATTCGTACACTACCTTTGCACGCTGTTCGGACGCGATGTTTGATAGCAGGTCGGCACACAGGTCACCTGTTACGGTGACATAGTCTGCTGTCCACGAGTAGCCTGATGCGTTGATAAGCCCAGGGTTAAGGCCTAAGAGTACGTGGCTTTCTATTTCGCCTGCACCGATAGTTTTGTAATCGACATCGTGGCCGTTGAGCATATTGATAGTCTGGGCAACCATTTCCATATGACCTAGCTCCTCGGCGGCGATATCAAGGAACAAATCCTTAATCTCAGGGTCTTTGATTCGAAAGCTCTGGGACATATACTGCATAGCGGCTTTGAGCTCGCCGTTGCCACCACCGAGCTGTTCCTGTAACAGTGCGGCATACTGAGGGTTCGGGCGTTCTACTTCGACAGGGTGAAAAAGCTGTTTCTCGTGTTTGAACATATACATTCTCCTTTGCTGTTTTGTCGCTATTAGTTTTTGGAGAATGAGCTGTATTATTCGTAACATAAAAAACGCAGGAGCACTAAAAACTCCTGCGTATAAGTTTAGTATTACATTGTTATTTATTGTTGCTGTGACAGCTGTCTTTCATCGGACATCCGCCACATCCGCAACTGCAGGATTTTTTACCTGCTTTTTTGTCTTTGACCATTTTAATAATGACCAGACCGACCACTAAAGCAACTACTAAAAACACGATGATAGTTGCAAGATTTGCGCTGAACCATGATAGCATTTTCAGTCCTCCTGTTAGGGTTTCTTTTATCTTTTGAGTGTTGTGTTATCGTACTTGTTTTTTCTGAAAAGTAAGTACAACAGTGTAATAAGTGCGACAAATGCGAATACTGTCCATACTGTGAACACACCGCCAGAAATGAGCATACCGATGTTGTAAACAATCAGTGAAATTGCGTATGCAAAAACTGTCATATAGCCTATTGTGAAAACTGTCCATTTAGCGTTGTTCATCTCACGTCTGATTGCACCCATAGCCGCAAAGCAAGGAGCACAAAGCAGGTTGAAGATGAGGAATGACATACCTGAAAGCTTAGAGCCGTTGAAGAACAATTCGCCAATTTCGCTGATGTCAGCAAGTGTTCCAAAAGCACCTGCAACCTCTTCTTTAGCCATAAGTCCGAGGATTGTTGCAACAGCACACTGCCAGTTGCCAAAGCCCAGCGGTACGAATAACCAGGCAATAACAGAGCCGAGTAATTCAAGTATTGATGCACCGCCGTTTGTTTCTGTGATATAGTGGAAACCGCCCTCGAATGAGAGTGAGTTGAGTACCCAGATAGCAACACTTGCAACAAGAATAACCGAACCTGCACGCTTAACAAATGACCAGCCACGTTCCCAGGTTGCAAGTAATACGTTTGATAAAAGCGGCATATGATACTGCGGAAGCTCCATAACAAATGGGGCAGGGTCGCCTGCGAATGCTTTTGTTTTCTTTAAAATCAGACCTGAAACGATAACAGCACCGATACCGATTAAGTAAGCTGATGTAGCAACCCACGCTGATGAATCAAACAAAGCAGCGGCAATGAGAGCAACAATAGGCATTTTTGCACCGCAAGGGATGAAGCCTGTTGTCATAATAGTCATTTTGCGGTCACGGTCCTGCTCAATTGTACGGGATGCCATAATACCTGGTACACCACAGCCTGATGCAACAAGCATAGGGATGAAGCTCTTGCCTGAAAGACCGAGCTTTCTGAAAAGCTTATCCATAATAAAAGCAACTCTGGACATATATCCGATGTTTTCTAAAATAGAGAGCAAAAAGAACAGAATGAACATCTGTGGCACAAAGCCCAGTACCGCACCGACACCGCCGATAATGCCGTCAGCCACCAGTGAAATAAGCCACTGTGCACAGCCGATGTTCTCTAAAAACGCTGTAACAGACGGGATAATCCAAGTACCAAACAGTGTGTCGTTCATAAAGTCAACGCTCAAACCGCCGATTGTGCCGATTGAAAGTGTGTATACACCCCACATAACAAGTGCGAAGATAGGGAGTGCCAGAATTCGGTTTGTGACAACCTTGTCGATTTTTTCGCTGACTGTGAGCTTGTTAGCGGATTTCTTTATGTAAGCTGTTTTCATCAGCTTTTCGATGTAGTCGTATCTTTCGTTTGTGATGATAGCCTCGGCATCGTCATCAAAATGCTCTTCAACGTGAACGATGTCTTTTTCGATGTGTTTGATTATCTCATCGCTAAGCTTGAGCTTTTTTAAAATCTTTTCATCACGCTCAAAAAGCTTTACTGCGTAAAATCTCTGGCGGTCATCATCCATTGAGTGGACACAGGCTTCTTCGATATGAGCGAGTGCGTGCTCAACCTCGCCTGAGAACATATGCTGTGGGATGTATCTGCCTTTTTTAGCCTCTTCGATTGCAATCTCTGCTGCCTCGAAAACGCTGTCGCCTTTTAAAGCTGAGATAGGAACAACCTTGCACTTGAGCTTTTTTGAAAGCTCTTCGATGTTGATTTTGTCACCTTTGTTTTCAACAACGTCCATCATATTGATAGCCACAACAACAGGGATGCCAAGCTCCATAAACTGGGTTGTGAGGTAGAGGTTACGCTCAAGGTTAGTGCCGTCTACGATGTCGAGTATTACGTCAGGGTTTTCGTCAAGCAGATATTCTCGAGTGACCACTTCTTCCAGTGTGTATGGGGACAGCGAGTAAATACCCGGCAGGTCTGTGATAGTTATGTTGCTGTCCTTTTTGTACTGACCTTCTTTTTTCTCAACAGTAACGCCAGGCCAGTTGCCGACATATTGGTTTGAACCTGTCAGAGCGTTGAACAGCGTTGTTTTACCTGAGTTAGGATTGCCCGCAAGAGCAATTGTTATCTTGTTCATTATTTCCATTTCCTCCGTCTGTTAGTTTGTGCTAACTTGTAGTCAAAAAATGTTGGGGAGTGTGATTATCCCCAAATACGCTTATTGTACCTCAATCATTTCAGCGTCGTCTTTTCTTAAAGACAGCTGATATCCTCTTACTGTAATCTCGATAGGGTCGCCAAGCGGAGCAACCTTGCACACCTTGAGGTTTACACCTTTTGTGATACCCATATCCATGATTCGACGTCTTACTGCACCCTGACCGTTTAATTTAAGAACAGTTGTGCTTTCGCCGATTTTCACATCTTTCAGAGTTTTCATGAAAATCCCCCTATATATAAAATGATATAATAAAAACCGAATGTGTGGTTAGTTTACGCTAACCGTGTGGTTTAAAAACAAGGTTAGCTAGTGCTAACCCGCTATATATAAGATACTCGAATTTACAGTATTTGTCAATGCTTTTAAGGCTTTAAATGTTGCAAATTCAACAATTTTGGTAATTTGCCGAATGGTTAGAGTGTGCTAACTTAAAGCTTTTGTTTATCTTGTACAAAGTGTATCTGCTGTTATATTTGTATTTTAGAATTATAATCAGTATACCATACGCACACAGTAATTTACTGTGGATTTTTAGGCGTAGCTATGGTAGTATATTTGTAAGTAGGGGACGGGTTATCCGTCCCGAAAAATTGGTGCTGACGCACGGCGGGTCGTCGAGTCGCCGACCCCTACGGATTTAGCAGAAACGTTGTATATAAATTGTAGGGGAGGGTCTCTGTGCCCTCCCTAAACGGTACGTCAAAAATTGCGTACCCTACAAAGGTAAACATACGTTGATGTTGAAATTGTAGGGGCGACCAGTGGTCGCCCGCCAAACGGTACGTCATAAATGCCGTTCCCTACGAGTGAAGCAGAAGCGAAGATAATAAATCGTAGGGGACGGGTTATCCGTGC
>JAFUKO010000059.1 GCA_017473555.1 Ruminococcus sp.
CAATTAGATATTACCTCTCAGCTGAAGCAAAAGCTAGAATCGACGCTTTCTTAGCTGACGAAAAGATTCAGAACTTCGGTTACTTCGTTGGTAGCTTGTACTATATGAGCAAGTCAGAAAGAGGTTTCGACCTTCTCGTAAGTAACGATGGCGTTAACTTCGACGTGCTTACACGTGATGGTATGGGCGATCCTTACAACCACGGTTGCCGTGTATTCGCTATCACAGACAACGGTCTCTGCCTTGGTACAGCTAACCCATTCTTCGGTACTCAGGTATGGCTCATCGATGACTACGCTCTCATGGGCGACGTTGACTTCAGCGGTGATGTTGACATCTTCGACGCAACAGATATCCAGTTCCACTTAGCTGAGCTCAGTTTACTTAACAACAAAGCTCTCTACGTAGCAGATTTCAACGGCGACGGAATCGTTAACATCTTCGACGTAACAGCAATTCAGTACTTCATTGCTGAGCTTGAAATGTAATTTAACACAACAGCAAAACGGATACCTTAACGGGTATCCGTTTTTTCTTTGTAAAAATACCTGAACACTGATATTTCTTATCGTTCATCCTTGATTTTTCATTATCACGGTTGTATACTTTTCTTGTAAACAGTTTCATGTTACATACACTTTTTAATATTTTAAGGATGGGTATTATGAATATTTTCAGAAAAACTATATCTGTCATTCTCAGTTTAACCTTGGTGCTTTCATTCTTCAGCATTATTCCACAGGTTAAAGCTGAAACAACTAACGCAAAAGCTACAATTGAAATCGAGGGCGAGTGCCTGTACGATGATGCTTTTGAAGTGTTTGAGCAAGTGAATGACATCAGAGTATCTAAAGGTCTTAAGCCTCTCATTATGGACTCAAACTTACTGCAAGTGGCTATGCAACGTGCAGCCGAAATTGCCATTTGCTTTGATCACACACGCCCTGACGGCACACCGTGTTTTGATATCGACCCAGATGTACACGGTGAAAATATCGCCATAGTTTACACAACCCCTGACGAGGTTGTACAGGGATGGCTCAACTCATCCGGACATTATGCCAATATTGTTTCTACTCGTTTTACAAGTGTTGGTGTTGGTGCAATCATCCACAACGGCACACACTACTGGGTGCAGGTATTTGGTACCACAAACACAAACAGCATCACTACCCCACCTATCAACACAACCAAGAGTTTCAGCATATACTTAGGGAACAATGCATACACACTCTCTTTGTCATTACCTGAGAAAATATACATCACTGACATAGATAAAGTACAGGTTATCGGCAAAAACAGTATGTACAACAGATACTTTGTAGTAAATCCATCTACTCTTAATTACTCAAGCAGTAACTCAAGCGTTATGTCAACAACCGACGACACACTGACAGCTTTGAGCGAGGGCAACGCTACACTGACTGTACAAAACTCTGCTGTTACTCTCAAAACAAATATCGAAGTAAAAGAGTTTTCTAAAGGTAAAAGCAGACAGTGTGGAGATAACATAACCTGGGAGTACAACAATAAGACCCTCACATTCAGCGGAAGTGGTGAGATGTACGATTACACCACAACGTATGATAAAAACGGCTTAATCAGCTCCGATGTTTTATGGTCCGATGCTTTTGATAAAGTAGAAAAAGTTGTAGTTGATGACAATATCACATATATCGGAAACTCTGCTTTCGCATGTTTTAATGAGCTTAATTCAGTCACTCTTCCACAGAGCGTCACAGCAATCGGAAATGATGCTTTTGCGTTGTGCAAAAAGCTTAGTCAGATCACTCTCCCTGATAGTATTTCAACTATAGGTACAAACACTTTCTATAAATGCAGTCAGTTAACAGATGTTAAGCTTCCGGCAAACCTCAGCGAGATAAAGACAAATATGTTCTACAGCTGTGGTAAACTGAGGAGCATTGATATTCCTGATTCTGTACAATCTATCGGACAGAGTGCTTTTGCGTACTGCTATGAGCTTAATTCAATCGTTTTACCTGAAAACCTGAAATCAATCGGCGTTTTAGCTTTCATCAACTGTTCAGCACTTAAGGAAATTACTATACCAAACAATGTTGAATCAATAAACAGAAAAGCGTTTATTGACTGCACTTCACTTTCAAAAGTTACCCTGCTCAATCCGACAACAATGATAAGTACAGAAAGCGTTTTTGATAACACTTCGTCAACGCTTACTATGTATGGTTTTGCTGACAGCTCTGCTGAAAATTACTGCAAATCAAATAACATCAAATTCGTTGTTATTGAGGGCTCAAAGCCAATCGTCACTGCAAATGGCTATACTACCACATACACAGGCAATCCTGTTACTGATGATATAAGCGTCAATGTTGAAAACGTTAGTGGTGATTATAGCGTCAAATTCTCAAAAGGCGATACATTCGACTACAACGCAAGTTTTGGTAGTATAAAAGAGCTTGGTGAATACTGGAGAAACGGTGCATCTTACTATGACAGAATTAAGGGTTACCTTTTAGACAGCGGTACTTATCCTATAACTTACTGTGTGTACAGCAGTAGCTCACAGCCTGTTTTCGGTACAGTTGAAATCGTAGTAAACAAGGCTACTCCGTCTTTCAGCTTTGAAAAAGATTACGTAGAATTTCCATGGTACTCAAAAGGCGACAATATGGGTGGCTATCTAAATCCACTCAATAACAGAGGTGACCTCGGTGAGTATGACATAAGCTTTGCAAGTTCCAACACCGATATCCTGATTACAGATTATCACGGACGAGTTTTCGCTAAACGTTACGGCGAATGTACTGTTACTGCATCTTACGATGGTGACAGCAACCATAATCCTCACAGTGCTTCTTTTAGTGTTAAAACTTACCCTTTAGGTGTTTTGATAACAGACAACTTCAATTGTGAATTCTTTGAGGACCGCACAGTTAGTATCAAGAGATACTTGGGTAAAGAGGCTGAACTCAGTATTCCAGCAGAGTTAATCGGCAGCCCTGTTACCGCAATTGATGAGAAAGCGTTCTACTCCTGTTCGGTTGAAAAGGTCACAATTCCACAGGGTATCTCACATATTAAAACAGGAGCTTTCACCTCATGCTATCTGCTTAATGAGGTCACAATCAGCGATACAGTAACCACCATTGATGACTATGCTTTCAGCGGTTGCAGAAAGCTCAAAAGTGTATCAATCCCATCGACTGTTACAACCATCGGTAAAGAAGCATTCGGTTATACAGCCGCTACCGACAGCACCCCATCAAGTAAAATCGACGGCTTTGTAATTTACGGATACAAAAATACAGAAGCTGAAAAATATGCTATGGAAAACGGCTTTGAGTTTATAGAGCTGGCACCACCATATGTATTAGGCGATGCAGACCGTGACGGCGAACTCAGTATACTTGATGCTACAGCTATCCAGCTTTTTGTTGCAAGACTGACGAATTTTGACGAAGAGCAGAAGCGTATCGCCGACTTCACTCAGGAAGGCAAGGTAGATGTTATGGATGCCACTGGCATACAGCTAAAACTAGCAGGACTAATTTAGTCAACTCAATTTAATACTCATTTCAGGCGACCTGTTTAAACGCTGATTATTACAGTTCGCCTTTATTTATTGTTGCTAATACTTATCCTAACTGGTATAATAAGATTATATTTTGTATCCACCCTATGTTTTGGAGGAATCAGCTATGATAAAAAGAACAAAAAGGCTGAGTGCTTTAGTGCTGATACTGGCTGTGATAATATCAGTCATCGCACCGATGTACGTAAAAGCCGAGGAAGTAAAAACTTCTGAAAATTCCATTCTTAACGATGGACAGACTTTTGTTAAAGTAGAAGACGAAAACTCGGTCAGTTTTTACGGCGCAACAGGCTTAGGTTCTATAGGTGACCCACTTCCTGAGAACGTTGATATTATTGATTCTTTAGACGAGTATAACAAGCTGACAAATAATAATGGTAGCTCAAAAAAAGAAATCGCATCAATCGGCACTGCCCCACTCCCTGACTTTGTGGACAATAGCGAAAATGAGTATTTCCCTGAAATCGGTGACCAGAGCTCGCTCGGATCATGTACTTTCTGGGCACAGGTATATTACCAGTTCACTTATATGATGAACAAAGATCTCGGAGTCGCTACTACATACGACAACACCTTTTCTCCTCAATGGGCATACAACGTTGTTGCAGGAACCAACGAGATGATAGGGCCTTATTACGGTGCATATGCTTTCATGAAAAAGCAAGGCAACGTGTTTTTAAAACAAGTTCCGTATGATTTAGATATCACTTCATTCAGCCCGACAGAAGAAATCTGGAAAACCTCTATCAAATATCGCATAAAGGATTTTCAGGTTTTTGATAACATCGGAG
>JAFUKO010000060.1 GCA_017473555.1 Ruminococcus sp.
CCTTTACCTATTATACTCGGAGGTTTTATTTTTTTGAAACGTTTGCTTGCTTTGAGCTCGCCTTTTATTTTTTGCTCCGCTCGTTTTCTTCCCCCGGTAGAACCGGGGGTTTATTTCCACGCCTTAAGGCACCAAAAAAAGGACACCCTCAATTTTGAAGGTGTCCGTAATTGTTTTTTAGCCCTCAACCGGTACGTCAGGAACTACAGGATCAGGATCCGGTGTTGGAACAGGATCAGGGTCTGGTGTAGGGACAGGATCAGGATCCGGTGTTGGATCAGGATCTGGTGTCGGATTTGGATTATCCGGATTATCAGGATTATCAGGGTTCTCAGGAGCAGTAGTTCCGCCCTCTGAAGGTGTCTGTGTAGTAGACGATGATGATGAACCGCCTGAGCTGTAAGTATCATATCTTGATGATGGGAGCTCCTCGTCAGGGAGGTGATCGCCTGTTACTCTCTTGCCGTCCTTGTAGAACGCACGGGATGCAACCGCACTTGTACCTGAAGTTGCTGTTGATGAAACCTTAACTTCATCGAAGTCAGGATTCTCAAGGCCGTAGAAGTTACAGGTAATCTTTGTACCCTCCATATAGCACTCAAGGAAGAGCTGATAATCAAAGGTGTTCTTAAGCTTTAAGTCAATGTTACCATAGTCAATTGTAGCATCAAGACCCATAGGAACATATACTGACGGATATGCGTGGCATCTGCGTTCCTGAACGTGAAGTCCAACCAGCAGACCTGCGTTGTAAATTGTGGTACTTGTCTGGCAGATACCGCCACCGACACCGGTTGTACTCTGACCGTTAACGATAACACCTGCAGACTTATAGCCATTTGAAGAAAGGTTTGAGTTGCCTGTGCATTTATTGAATGACCAGACTCCATCAGGGTTGATGATAGAGTTATTACACTTGCTAGCAGCAAGCTTCATGTTATGGTTACCGTTTGAACCATTAGTAGAAATTGTAGAGTAAGTTGAAAGCTTTTTGATATTTGCAATAAGATATTCCTTTGTGTACTTAGGCTCTGTAGAAACAGACTCAGCAGCAATATCACCGCTTACCTTACCTTCTGCAAGAAATGTCTTGAACTGATTTTTGAAAGAATCTGTATTTACCTCGATACCTGTTTTCTCGTCCTCAAATGTGAAACGATCTGCACCGCTCTTTGAAGAATCAAACTTAGTTACCATAGCGTTTACAGCTTCCTGATTAAGGTCAGTTGAAACCTTCTCGACAACTTTGTTCAGTGACTCGTCGTTTACCTGCATAGCGATGTAGTATCTCTGCTCGCCTGTAGGAACAAGTGTATCTTCAGTATACTGCTTAGCCTGAGCTAAAACTTCGTCTGTGTTAAATGTATAATCAACATCGTCTTTTGTGACAGTAGTGCTCTTGTCAGCAGCTGTAACATTGATGTTGATACTGTTCTCAAGCTTAACTTCTTCCTGAGCTAAGAGCTCTTCTGCTTCTCTTACACTCAAACCACCTAAAGCGATATCGTTAACATAAACGTTGTTAGCATACTCAAAATCGCCTAAGAATGTATAAGCACAGAAGCCTGCTGCTAATACTAAAACTAAAACTGCTGCGATAATTCCTATCACAACACCTGTCTTCTTACCTTTTTTTGTCTTCTTGCTATTATTTGGCTCATCATCATAAATCACAAAGCCACTCTGGATATCAACCTGCTGTGGTTGTTGCTGTGGTCTACGATTTTTAGCCGTGTCGTTTGTCTGAGTTCTCTGAGAAGCAGGCTGAGGTTTAGCAGTTCTCTGAGGAGCTGATGCCTGCTGGCGATTTCTCTTTGCTTCTTCTAAAATCGCATTGATTTCCATAGTGTTTGACATATTGTTTTTGTTGTTATTTTCCATCTATTATCACGCCTCCTGCGTCACATTCATTCACAGCTATATAATACATTAGTGATATTTAGTAAATATTCCTTTATGGAATTTTGTAAAAATAAATATGCTGAAAATTCATGGTAAAATCAGCCCTTTGTATATCCAAAGTTCACATAATACATATTGAATAAGATAATAAAGTGTATTATAATAATAAATGACAATATTTTCTTATCACGAGGTGCTCTATGAACATTCTGATTCTTTCTGCATCGACAGGTGGCGGTCATAACCGTGCGTCAAACGCACTTAAAGCGTACATAAACAGTCAGGATAAAACCGCCAAGGTTGAAATAATTGACACACTTAAATACTGTTCGTCTATTCTTGATAAAACAGTAACTCTGGGTTACAAGACTCTGGCTAAAAATGCTCCTGAGCTTTACGGCACTTTTTACAAAACCGCTGACAAAGAGTCCCCTATCTCAGAGCTTGTGAATACAGTTATGACTCAGTTTGCAAAAAAACTGTTACCGCTTATTGATGAACACAAGCCTGATATCGTTGTAACCTGTCATCCGTTTGCGTCAAGTATGATGTCGATATTAAAACAAGCGTACGATGTTACTGTACCTGTGGTATCGATTATCACCGACTATATGCCACACAGAGCATACATAGGCGACCACATTGATGCGTACATTACCGCCAGCAAGGATACTGCGGACAATCTCGCTGAAAAGTATAGTGTTGACCAAAGACGCATCTATCCTTTAGGTATGCCGATTTTCCAGAGCTTTTATAATTACGATGAGAACAAAGCCATCGAGACACTCGACCGACTCGGCTTTTCTCACGATTTGCCGACAGTGCTCATTATGGCTGGAAGTTTTGGCGTAACCGATATTCTTAAAATCTACGAGCATCTTGTAGAGCTTGACGTTGAATATCAGATTATCGTTATAACAGGTAAAAACCAGAAGTTGTACGATGCTTTTGATAAGATGATAAGCAGTGATGCAAAGGAGTTTGAAACTCACGACTACTCACAGCTTTTCTCGGGACTCAGCGATGCAAATATCGCAAAAATGATTTACGAGCACAGCGAACAGTTCCGTCACGAGCTCAGTGCAAAGCTTGTTAAAACCTTCAAACGTTCCACCGATAAAACAAAGCCGACAAGTCTGTTCTACTTTGTTGATAACGTCGAAGATTATATGCACATCAGCGACCTTATCATCACAAAGCCGGGCGGACTGACAACAAGCGAAAGCCTTGCGTGTAGTCTTCCTATGGCAGTGTTCAAGGCATTTCCTGGACAAGAAGCTCAAAACGCTGACTTCTTAGTAGAAAAGCAGGCTGCGATAGTCCTTGAAAAAGGTGAAAAAGGAGCAAAGCAAATCGAAGAACTGCTCACCCACCCTGAAAAGCTCAGACAAATGAAAGAAAACTGCAAGAGCTGTGCAAGAATACACTCAACAGAGCGTATTTACAGTCTGCTTCAGGATATCGTAAAATCAAACAACACATTAAATTAATTTTCAATAACTCTCACAGCAATCGCCGTAATGTCGTCATCATGACCGTCGTTACGGCGTTTTTTTGCCTCGTCGACAATTGAGTACGACAGTTCCTCACAGCTTTTGTCATCAAAAGACATAATCATATGTTCAAGCCACTTATCATCCCCCGTCATCGCACCATCAGACACCATAACAATCAAATCGCCACTTGATAGGGTCATCGACTCTTTTGCAAACTTCACCTCGTTAAGTATGCCGATAGGAAGGCTGGACATATCCTTTTTGTATAGCTTACCGTTCTTTTTTATATAGGTAACGCACGCACCGGCTTTTAGCAGCTCGGCTTTACCTGTAAACAGGTTAAAGTCCAGTACGTCTAAGGTTGACAGCGACTCATCCTCGCTTTTTATCATAAGTGACGAGTTAACTACAGACAGCGAGCAATCATATGAAAGCCCTGCTTTAATGAGCTTTGACATAATACTTACAGCCATATTGGAGTCAACCGCCGCTCTGCCTCCTGTACCCATACCGTCAGACAGGACAACTACAGAGCTACCCATTCCGTTGTTAAAGTAATTAAGGCAATCACCACACAGCTCGCCACCATTAAAGATGTGCTGGGCAGTTCCGATTTCAACATCATACACAGGCCTCTCGCACAGCGTAACTCTGGCGACATCCTGAGTGTAGCTTATTGTCGGTGACTCAAACGCTCTGCCACAGGCTTTTGAAATCTCCTTTGTGACCTGACTTTTGCTGACGTTCATTTTTGAATTGATAAGCAACGCCACCTCGACAACCATACCTTTACCTTTGCACATTCTACAACTGCAATCAAGCACCGACAGCCCCATCGCCATCAGCGAATCAACCACACGCTCGCTACACTCTACATCATATTTTTCGTAGCTTTCAAACTCCTCGGACATATCCTGCAAGATATCTGAAAGTCCTGCAAACTGTGATGCCACCACACTTCTGACCTGCGTTATCCTGTGACGTGCCTGCTCACATGAGAGGTACTCGTTGTAGCTGTTGTTGATACTTAGTGCTAGCTCACTTGCTCTGCAACACCTGATTTTAAAATTCTCTTCTATATCACGTTCTTTGACCAAACCATTTTCTTTCAAGTATGCTGTAAGACGATGAAAATCCTCGTTTTTCATTTCCTTTTGCTTTTCAAAGCAGTAGTATCGCATTCCGCATCGTGAACACGTATGCTCGCACGCATTGTCATATATCCACTGGGCGTTAGGCGTGTAAAGTCGAGATAACTTATCAGATACAGAGTTAACACATGAGCTGACATTCTCCAGTGCCTTTGATGCAAATGATAGTCGCATAGTTACGGCACGCCTGACAACGTCATCATCAGGACTTTTGCTTTTGTCCGAAAAGACATTGCCTACAAAATTTCCGATAGATTTAGGCAAGAGCATAAACACCACACCGCCTACAAGGCTCTCTACAAAAACAGCAAAAATGAGTGTATTATCATTTGACGCAAAAGACATAGTAAGGTTACACGCAAGCATCGCAAGAGCTACGTACAACTTCCCTGCAGGGGCAAACAAACCACCCATCAGTCCTGAAAACGCAAAGCCTGCACAAAGAAAAATCAGGTCGTTGCTTGAAAGCGAAAACACAATTCCTGTTGACACCCCGGCTATTGCTCCGCCAGACACTGAGCCGTATTTGGCTGACAGCAAAACTATAAGCACAGCAAGTATCCGCCCAATAGAGATATCCCCTATCGCAAGCGACGAAAACGATAACAGTAAAATACACCCCGTCATCGCAATACAGGCAATTTCCTGTGGGCTTAGTGAAAACAAGCTCTTTTTTGACGAAAACATTGTGCTTGTCCTGCTCATAAAATATGCACCTGCAGCAGCGAGCGTCGCCTCCATAAGGCAGTAAGTCACCTGCGACAGCTCGCTGGCACTCGAAAATGTCAGAGCAACACCTGTCACAAACATCGGTATAAACGCAATTACACAAGGGAAAAATCTGCTTTGTGATACTTTTTTAAACTCGTTAAGCACCCATCTTAACGCTCCGATTGAAATAACCACCGCTATGTAGCGAAAGCTGTCTATCGGATTTCTCAGCAAAAATCCGAGTATACTACCCATCAAACCTGACGGCATATACATAAAAGGCACGGCTGACGCAAACGATGCTCCAAACGGAGATAACTCCCCAAGCACCGCCCCTCGTGACACCAGTACTCCGCCTATAAAATACAGAATATGTACAACAACTTCTCTGGCGACAGTAATCGCACTCTCGCTTTCTTTCCTATTTCTTTTCACTAGCTCTTTATACGTCATTTTAAACATCCTTTTTTACAGATCCACTACCAAAGCCGTAGTATTTATCACCTGTGTTAGAGTGACTTAATTATAAACCGCACACCATCTCTCTTTTGTCGCTGTTTGTTTGTTACTTACTGTTTTGTTTTGTAGATTAAATCAAGCTTTAGAGCAAAAAATAAAACCGACTGAATAAATCAGTCGGTTTTGGAATACAGAA
Organism: Ruminococcus sp.; assembly: GCA_017473555.1. Classification (GTDB taxonomy): domain Bacteria; phylum Bacillota; class Clostridia; order Oscillospirales; family Acutalibacteraceae; genus Ruminococcoides. Next base: position 5,916 of record JAFUKO010000060.1, read on the forward strand.
ATTATTTAGCTTTTAAAACAGCTGTTGACATAGGAGGCATTGTGAGTATGCCCTTAGAGAAAGTAACATTCCAGTTCTCCGGATCGCCCTCGTAGTCTGCAGCACTTGATGTTACAACACCACCACGGAACTCAGCTTTATTGAGCATCTCGTCAGTGATTTCGATTTCCTTGGTTTCATCGCCACCGTAGTGGATAACAAGAAGCTTTTCGCCTTCGTACTCAATATAATATCCGCCAACATAAACGTCGTCCATCTCGAGTGTATCTGTGATATTACCACGAGCTATTTCAGGGTTCTGGTTCTTAAGACGGATGATTCTGCGGTATGTGTTGAGCAAGCTGTCTTCCTGCTCGAGCTGCTGCTTAACGCCACCGAGTGCATTAGGCTCAACCTCTGCAACACCGTTAACGTAGATGCCAGGGAGATTATCGTTATCCCAGATCATAGCTGTACGATATGATGCGTCGTTTGTTGTGTTAGGAGCTTCGATACCGATTTCCTCGCCGTAGTATGTGAATGAGTTACCAGGTGAGAGCAGGTAAAGTGAAGCAGCAAACTTCTGCTCATTTGCATCAAGAGTGTTTGAAACTCGAGGCATATCGTGGTTTGTAAGGAAGTTTGCGTTGATAGCTGTATCACTACGCTTTTTGATATTTTCGTTGTATCTCTTTAAAGCTGATACAAATGACTGAGTCTGGCCGTTACGACCTGTCATAATATAGTCACCTGTAGTTGTAGCAAACTTGAAGTTAAAGAATGAGTCGATGCCTGATTTGTACTGGTCATAAATAACACCGGCACTCTCCCAGTCCTCACCTACCATATAAACGTCAGGGTTGTAAGACTGAGCCATATCGTAGAACCATGTCATAAACTCGATGCCGTCTGTGTTATCATCAGCAAAGTATTTTACAGCGTCAAGTCTGAAACCGTCAACGCCTCTGTCAAGCCAAAACTTAACGATTTCTTCGAAATACTCTCTTGTACCTTCATAAGATAAGTTCCAGTCAGGCATCTCTGATGAGAACTGACCCTCGTAGAAATAGTTGCTGTCAGTAACTCTGCGGGTATGAACAGTATCAGAGCCCTTTTTAAAATTGTAGTACTTAGCGTAGCCGTCCTCTTTGCCTGCTCTGAGCTCATCACAAGCGTTCAGGAAGTAAGGGTGGTTAGACGCACTGTGGTTGATAACAAGGTCAATAATAACAGAAATACCACGCTTGTCACATTCAGCCATAAACTTGTCAAAAATCTCAAGTGTACCAAACTCAGGGTCAATGTCAAAGTAGTTCTCAACATTGTACTTGTGGTATGAGTAAGATGGCATCATCGGGGAAAGCCAGATACCGTCAACACCTAAGTCGTCGCCTGTGTTAGGGTCACCGTCGTTTAAGTAATCGAGCTTTGAAATAATACCCTCGAAATCACCTGTTTCGTCACCATCAGAATCACAGAAAGAACCAATCCAGATCTGGTAGTAAGTTCTGTACTTATCGTTTGACGCAAAAACTTCGTTTGTTTCAACAGGGTCACCGCCTGTAGAACAACCGCAAAGTACACAAGACAAAGCGATACAAACTACAAGCATAAGAGCAATCAATTTTTTCATTTTATCAAATCCTTTTTTTATTGTAGCCGACACGGTGTTTTACCGACTGAGCCTACTGATGAAAGTATAACATAAATTACATATTCTGCAAATACTTTTTACAAAGAAAAACAGAGTAATTGTAAAATTACTTATAAATACGTAAAACAAAACGGGAGGGTGTAACCCCTCCCGAAAAATTAAAACTTGTCTATGAGTTTTGCGATATAAAGCTGGATAAATGTTGCATCCAGAATATCAACACCGCCGTTTTTATCAGTATCAGCAAGATCAAGCTTTGACTCTTTTATTGTTTCAAGCTTTGCTAAATGGAGCTGAATCGTAGTTGCGTCCATAACAGTGATTTTTCCGTCGCCATCCACATCACCAATATAGGAATCAGCTTCTACGGTTGTATCTCTCCAGTTAATTTCAGGGAAATAGAAATCCTTATCAGAGTCAAGATACACGCCTGTGCAGTAAGCTGTCTGTCCGATGTTCGATGTTTTAAACTGAAGCGACATTGTCTGACCTTGCAAGCCGTTTGAGAAAATAACGTTATAGGTCTTGTTGTCATCTAAGATAATATCAGCTCTTGTCAAATCATATGTCCATACACCGTCATCGTTTGTGTCAATACATCTCTCGCTCTTTGTAGCCCACTGGTAGAAGTAGTTTCCTTCTTCGTCATAAATATGGCAATAAATCTTTGATGTATCTTCCCACTTTGTTGTATTTGCATCAAAGTAGATTTTGTTATCAACAATGCGTGTATGTGTGTGGTCATCACGCAGGCAATCAGAATGTGTGCCGTTTTCAACAGTACCGAAACAGCCCTCGCCATAGTAGTAGTACCACTCACCACTGTAAATTACTGGATAAGGCGATATAGAACCTATAAAACCTATGTTGCGATAATCAGGGTCAACCACGAAAATCATCTCATCAAAGCTATCTAAACCGTCAGGGTAGTTTTCACTTTCCTCAACATCATAATACTCGCAAGGGATGTTTACGGTCTGGCTTGCAGAGTACAACTCATTCTCGGAAAGACGTTTGCCGTAATCAATATTATTGTTATAGAGGATTGTTGTTACCGCTTTTGGTACGTCGGCATAGAAGACATCGTCACAGTCGCCTTTTTCCATAGTGTATCCCATACCTTCAGGCTCAGCGATACCTGAATCCCACCAGTAAACAACAGGCTCGTCTGAATATCTGCTTATCCAGCTATCAGCATACTTTGAATAAGTCTCAAGAGTATCGTCTTTGCCTTTTATGCCGTTTTCGCCATTTGGCATAAGGAAGTAGTAACGATTTGTATCTACATCTTCACCTGTCTGGGTTTCGTACATCTCAATAGCTTCTTTTGCACTGTTCTGCTGATAAACCTCAACATCTACATTTTCGCCATCATAAGTAACAGTAACTACCGCATCTTTCTTTGTGATATTAACTGTGCAAGCGGTAGCCTCCTTGAGAGTATCGTCAAGAACGCCGTTTTTAGCGATACAAAACTCGTGCTCACCCTTAACAACATTTACAAAAATCTTAGTATAAACTCCTGTTTCTGCATCATACAGCATACGATTTTGTTTATAGCCAGGATTATACTCTGTGCCACAAAGCTTCCATGAACCTGCTACTGTGTAGTAGTCCTCGTTGTGGTTATGATCATCTCTTATGCAGTTTTTAGGGTCGTTGTGCTCAGATATACCGTAACAGCCGTCGCCATAGTAGTAGTACCACTCACCGCCATAAACAGGTCTATTGCTCTCAAAACTTGAGTTAAGCTCAGGGTCAACTACAAAAATCATATTATCCATACTATCTATGCCATAAGGATAACTCGGACTCTCACCATACCAGTAGTTGCTCACTATAAGATTAACGCTCTGATATGACTTGTAATAGATAGGGTCCTGCATATCCATTCCGCCGTTGACATTATTATTGAAAATCACTGTTTCAACAAAGTCAGGAACATCTGCGTAATAGATACTTTCGCACTCATCTTTTTCCATCTTATAGCCTGTCCACTGGGCCGGCTCAAGCTTGCCTGTATCCCACCAGTAAATGCCTGCATCACCTGTGGTGTACTCGTTGTACCAGCTTGGAGCAAACTCTTTGTAATACTCACCCGTATCATCAGTACCCATATTACCGTTACTGCCGTTTGGCATAAGGAAGTAGTAGCGGTTAGTGTTAACCTTTGCGCCCTTTTCTGCTTCATACTGCTCAACAGCCTCTTTAACAGAAAGCTGAGCATCTTTTTCATCTGCAAAAACCGACACAGTCGCACAGCTTAACAGCATCACTGCACTCAGTAATAAGCATATAAATCTCTTCATAATTTTGCCTCCTTGGACCCTTCAGATATAAATAACCACAAGTAGTTTTGCAATTTTATACTGAGGTTTTTTATAATTATATTATAGAGCCTTGCCGTCTAATACTCAACAAGCTGAGCAAATCACTATGTAGAAAAACCTACCTTGATTTTGTGCACTATAACGGAAATAAAAAAAGGGCGACTGTTAAAGTCGCCCTATGCATTATTAAAACTCTTCTATAAGCTGTGCAATTAACAACTGTATCTGTGTAGCGTCCATAATTGTAATATTGCTGTTTTTATCAGTGTCAGCCGCTTTCAGCTGTATATCAGTAAGGGTTTCAAGCTGTGCAATATGTAGCTGAATCAAGGTAGCGTCCATAATACTTACCTCACCATTACCGTCTACATCGCCCAACTTATACTGAAGTGACTGATCCAGTGTATAGGTGACAGACAGTATTGCAGCATTTTCAGCACCAGGACCTACAATCTCTGCTTTTTTGCCGTCAATTATAGCAGTGATATCAACCCAGCCGTCTTCGTCTGTCTTGAATTTATAGTTTTCATTTGTTCTGAGCCATACCTCAAGTTCATATGTATGTCCTGCTTCAAACACATCAGTTTCCTTAAGGTTTTTATGTGAATCGGTTGTAATATCTGTCCAGTAAACTGCGTTTACATAGAAACCGTCATCGTCTGATGTAATGTTAAAATCCGGATGATCGCCAATCGCAGGCTTATCTACTCCGGTTATATTCACGGAATTTATAGGAGGATTAGGGTTTAATTCCTCGTAGTGAATACATATTACGTCTTCTACCTGCTCACCATTGTCCATAGTGATAAGCGAGCGGATATACACAGTTGTGTCGCTTTCAGGTCTGAAATCAAAACGGAATGGCAGGACATTTCCTCTGAAATCAGCGAGTTCTGACCACGGTGTATTTTCACCATTGAAGTGCTCTTCATCACTCATATACCACGAAACTGTTTTAACATTATCGGTGTTCTCAATCCATAACAGTGGGGATTCTTCCTGAGCTGCTTCAACCTCGATTGTATCGATATGGTTAAAAATATCATCAATAAGCTCCTGGTTTGTCTTATAAACCGTGCCCTGCTTGCTGTAATAAGACATTTCTTTTTTCATTATTCTATCAACCAAACGCTCTGTAACAGATAAATCTTCGCTACCTATCATTGTAGGCGGAGTTACCTCATAGTACTGACCATTTTTGCCCTCGTATTCAACTTCGATATGGTTTTTGGTCACACCATCAATAAAACGCTGGTCGCTACTGTTAAAGCATTTGTAAAAAACAGTGCCCTGAGCAACAATAACCTGTCCCCAACCATTGTTACAGTACGCAAAACCCGAGTACTCATTATCAGGATCTGCTAAGTAAAATTCACCGTCAAATACGTAAACGCTTGGATAAAAGCAACCATATGATGAAAAATCGCTGTATGAAGAAACCTCAAAGTTAGATTGTTTTCCGTAGAATGTACCACCAAATATATTACAGTGTGGCACATTGTAAAGATACGCATTGTGGCGTAGCTCAATTGTATCTCCACCAAAGGCAGCGTGGGAATCAAACACACCATCGTAAATATTTAGGTAACCTGTTTCTACTTTAAGAACAGTACCGCCGCCCACCTCATACGGAGTTTTTATCTCATAGCTGCCGCCATATATATCTACGTTACCATTAGCAATGATAACAGCGCTTGTACCTGCGTAGTTACCTGATGAGAAAACCATCTTACCGCTTTTATCATCTGAAGAGTCAACAACAGAGAAGCCTGCTGTCTGTGTTACATTGATCAGACAGCTATCAATACCACGAGTTGTTCGACTCAGAGTATAACCATTCAAATCAAGTGTACAATCAGAAAAATTACCCACCACAATCTCATTGTCATTCTCGTTATCCTCTACTATGATATCGTTTTGCAAAACATACATTTCGCGGTTTGGTGAATTATATATGAGTTCTTTCAACTGCTCGTACGATGTGATCTCAACAGCAATACTTCCTGTCTGCACTAGCTCACTGTTGTAAGCCCCCACAGAAAGCACAGCCAAATTAAGCACCAGCAACATAGTAAGCATTAGACTGATTAATCTTTTAAGTTTCATCATGATCCCTCCAGATAGGTATAACTCTACACGTTAATTATACAACAAATATATACTTTGTACCCACACTAAAAGCAAAAAAGTGTGGGAAATGGTGTGGGTTTTAAAATATTTTTGTCAGTAACACTGATTTCTCAGTGCAATCACAAAATCGCCTGATATTTATCATACTGGAGTGATAATTAACCTATCTGAAAAATCCACCTCGGACATCATAGACAAAAAGTAATTTCACCCCATAAACTGGGGATTTCATTTTCGAGCATGGCCCTAATATTAATGGCATAGCACAAGTGCGTTTTTTGTTGACCTGTCAGCCATACATCTTTTACAGTAACTCATAAGTAACAAGAATCTAAGCCTCCTATGTGTAAATGAAGGTACCGAGTTAATGCGAGGCGGAGGCATTGTCTATGCAACGTTCCTTTATATGAAATGTACCATTAATTTATAATCAGTTTTTATATCAATCCCTCAGTCAGCTTCGCTGACAGCTCCCTTTACACAAGGGAGCCTTTCTGTTGCATATTATACTTTCATTTTCTATTTATTAGTTAACCTGTCTTGAAGATGCGACCGTAGTGTGGTTTTCGTTATACTATAATAAAAGAGGCACCCGAAAACGGATGCCTCAGATATGTGTTTTGAAATTTTGTTAAGATTAACCCTTAACACCGCCGGCTGTAACGCCTTCAACGTAGTAGCGCTGCATGAACAGGAACAGAGCGGAGATAGGAACAGCAACGATAACGGAACCAGCAAGGAATCTCTTGAAGTAAGTAGCCTTAAACTCAAGTGATACCATTGTCTGAAGACCGATAGCAACTGTGTAGTTGTCACGAGCGTCGCCCATGATAATCTTAGCGAGAATGAAGTCAGTCCAAGGACCGATGAATGATGTCAGAACTGTGTAAACAACGATTGGCTTTGACATCGGAAGAATGATTTTCCAGAAAATCTGGTTTCTTGTCGCACCGTCGATGGTAGCAGCCTCGTCAAGAGCTCTAGGAATTGTATCGAAGAAGCCTTTGGAAATCTGATAACCAAGACCGGCACCTGCAGAGTAGCAGATAACAAGAGCAAGAAGAGTCTGTGTAAGACCCATAGCCTTTAAGAGATAGTAGATAGCAATCATTGTCATAAAGCCTGGGAACATACCTAAAATCATACCAATGTTGATTAATGGCTTTCTGGCTTTAAATCTTAAACGGCTGAAGCTGTAACTTACCATAAGTACAGCGAGTGTTGAGATAACACAGCTGAAGCAAGCAACTACGAATGTGTTTAAGAACCAACGTGGGAAGTTGAGTGTTGCTGTGTCTGTAAATAACTCGATATAGTTCTTGAATGAGTATGTCTTTGGAAGTAAGTAAGATACTGTAGCAAGACCCTCATCTCTGAATGAGTGAAGCACAAGATAAACAAGTGGTGAAACCCAGATAATACCGAGTACTGCAAGAAGCAGATAAATGAACGCATTAGAGAGGCCTCTCTTGAGCTTGTAACTTTTGATCATGAGAATTCCTCCTCGCTCTTAGCAGATTTTGTAAGGTTGAATGTGACAAGTGAAAGTGTTGCACAAACAATAAATACCAAGATACCAACAGCAGCAGCAAGGTTGTAGTCCTGTGAGTTCATAGTCAACTTGAAGAGCCATGTAACAAGAAGGTCTGTGTAGCCTGCCTGATAGAGGTTCTCTGTACTTGGACCACCGTTGGTAAGAAGGTAGATAACGTTGAAGTTGTTAACGTTACCGATGAAGTTAGTGATAAGATAAGGTGTTGTAACGAACAGCATGTATGGTAATGTAATGCTGAAGAATGATCTTACAGGACCAGCACCGTCGATAGTAGCACTCTCGTAAAGGTCAGCAGGGATATTCATAAGAATACCTGATGTAATGAGGATTGTGTATGGAATACCAATCCAGCAGTTTACAACGATAACTGTGATACGAGCTACCAGAGCGGTGGAGTTCAAAAACAGGATTCCCTTATCTATAATGCCCAGACTCATGAGGAGAACGTTGATAGCACCGTCTTCCTGGAGCATCTGGTTCATAAGCAGAAGTGTAACGAACTGTGGAACAGCAACTGTAATAACGAAGAGTGTTCTCCACAGAGCCTTTAACTTGATGCCTTTTTTATTTATCATAAGGGCTAAGATCATACCGAACAGGTAGTTCAGTACTGTAGCGAAAACAGCCCAGATAAGTGTCCATTTTGTAAGTTCTACGAATGTTGCACCCTTTGATGCACCCTCTGTCATTGCGAAAATCTCAGAGAATGTGTCAAAACCTACCCAAGTGAACAGCTTACCAGGAGCAAGGTGAGCCTTGTTGTAGTTTGTGAATGCAATCAAAATCATAAAGATCAGCGGCAAAATTGTGAATGCCGAGATTGTAAGTGTAGGGAAAGCAAGGAGTGTGATGTGGAACTTCTTATCAAAGAGATCCTTAACCTCGCTTACAAAGTCTACAGGCTTCTCGCCTGCAGCAACCTGCTGAGCAACAGCATAAGCAGATTTTGTGCTAGCAAAATAAACTGCTAAGAAAATAACTGTAAGTACGATTGTAAGTACGCCGTAGAGAAGGATAAGCATTGAGTTATCGCCTGCCATAAGCTCATAACCGCCTGTTGCAGGGTTAATCTGCATGCCCTGTTCTACTGTACCGAGTGTAGGGAATTTCTGAAGGTATCCCCAACCAAAGAAAATAAAGTAAGCTATGAAGGCAACCTGTAATCCTAAGAACAGTAAACCCTTGATAAACTGTCCCTTAACCATATTGCCAAAGCCCATAATTAAGTAAGAAATTTTAACTGCCCAGTCGCCTTTTACAAATCTTGATACATAGCCTGCAACAGCTTTACCGATTCCCTTAAAGAAGTTTGCAATAAACATTCCGATAGCTGCAAAGAAATTCTTGAGCTTGCCAGGGAAAGCTTTCATTGTATTTGAAAAGTTGTACCAAAATCTCTGGAAAGGATTGAGCTGCATATAATCAATATATTTCATCAGTTCACTTCCTCAATGTCGCATGCAAGTATTGTGGAAGCAAATACTTGCATCCAAAACACCACATTCTAAAATGTGCGGTCAGGCAACCTTTTGGTGGTTGCCTGACCATTAAATTCATAAGAAATTAAAGTATAGAATTAAGACTATGATTATTCGTCTCTAACATTAGCGATAGTCTTGTCTAAGAGAGCTGTAAGAGTAGCTGTGTCATACTTAGCATCCTCTTTGAAGAGGTTGTTACCAAGTGTACCCATTGGATCCCAGAATGTTGAAGACATGTTGATCTGTGGGATTGAGTATACTGACTGTGCAAGAGCAGCTGAAATAGCTGGGTTTGTAGTAACAGCTTCGTCAGCAGCTGCAACTGTGTTTGAAGGACCCCATGAGTTCTTCTGTGCACGCTCGAGCTGGCAAGCTTCACCTGAGAGGTAGTCAGCGAGAAGCTGAGCAGCGTTTGGATACTTAGATCTAGCGTTTACACCAAGGAGCTTGTAGCCGTGTAATGAGATCAACTGCTTGTCTTCGCCGTTAACGTTGATTGTTGGGAGTTTAGCAGCGCCGAAGTTCTCGCCGAGAACGTTCTGGATAGCAGCAGCATCCCAGCTACCGTCGATACCAGCAGCACATGTTGATGGATCCTCAGCAAAACCTGAAGGAATCTTAGAAACGTCTGTTGAGAAGAAGATGTCACTGTACTCGTGGAAGAGCTTAGCAAATGCTTCTAATGTAGCAACTACTTCTGCCTCATCATAGTCGTTGAACTTCTGGATGTCGCCATCTTCACCCTCGAGGCCTTCGATCTTAAGACCGCCAGTGAATGGGAATACGCAAGAATAGAAGCCGTTACCAGCGTCCATGATGAACTTCTTGTTAGCCTTACGGCAAGCTTCGAAGATACCCTCTAAAGTCTTAGCGTCTTCGTCAGTAACGATGCTCTTATCGTAGTAGAGGAAGTAACCGTTGTCACCTGTCTCTGGGTAAGCGAGAAGAAGATCGTTTAATGTAGCTGCGCCAACAGACTCTTTTGAGTTTCTAGCTGTAACGTCAGCTGCAAGGTTTGTGTTAACTGGCATGATAACGCCTGCGTCGTTAAGTCTGTTTAACTGGTCGCATACAAAGCTGAATACGTCAGCAGCAGCGTCAGGGTCGTTAAGTACGTTAGTAGCAGCATCGCCTTCGCCCTGTGCTACAACTTCGATTTTGATGCCAGCGTCTGGGTACTGAGCGATAAATGCATCGCACTGTGCCTTGAATGTATCAAGAGCAGCATCAGGAGCCCATACTTTGAGTGTAGCACCTGCTTCTGTCTCGAGACCTGTAGCAGCAGCACCACCGTCATTTGTTGCGTCGTCGCCGCCACAGCCTACAAATAATGTAGCCATCATGAGAACAGCGAGAATCATAGCAATAATTCTTTTCATGTCGGATTTCCTTTCTTATAAAAATTTTCTTTTCCGAGGGTTGCTCGGTTAGTGAAAGTTACCACCGCAAATCCGTTTCGGCGGCACTATATCACTGTACTTAAATTTTATCATTTGAAAGTGCTTTTTTCAACTCCCTTTGTACTTTTTATCTAAAACAATAAAATCTCCAACTCGTTTTGGTAATTTTAACAACGGATTTTTTTATTATTGTATGTTGTGCATAAATAGAATATCTGTTTTTTGTTGCTTCTAACGAAACATGTTTTGTGCAACTCGCCAAACGCTTTTCTTAATTTCCGCTTATGAAGTTACAGTATCTTAATGTTTTATTCTTTTACAGAACTAAAATCAAGCAAATATAATTTTTAAAAAATTTTTAGTGTATTTTTAACAAAATTACACATTATCCCTACCTTTGAACGTTTGACATCGGGCAAAAATTGATATACTATTGATATACTGTGAATACATAAACATATATTATATGTATATTGTAACAAACTCTCGGACATACTGACGAGATAAGATATCGGAGGGAAATTTATGAAACTAAGCAAACTGCTCACACAGTGCGAATACACCGTTCTTCAGGGTAACACCGACATTGATATCGTTGATGTTATTTACGATTCACGTAAAGTTACAAAGGGCTGTGCGTTTGTTTGTCTTAAAGGTTTTAACGTTGACGGACACAAGTTTATTCCTGACGCTTTAGAAAAAGGCGCTACAGCTTTAATCGTACAGGATGATATAGCTGCACCAGACGGCATCGCTGTTATTAAAGTAGCAGACACACGTAAAACACTCGCTTACATGAGTGTTGAATACTTCGGCCATCCTGCCGATGAACTCAAGACTATTGCAATTACAGGCACAAAGGGTAAGACCACAACGGTTGCCATGATTCGCTCTATCCTTGAGAAAGCAGGCATCAAGACCGCTACTATCGGCACACTGGGTATCGTTATCGACAACCAGATTTACAAAACCAACAACACTACACCTGAGTCATACGAAATCCAGCAGGCTATGAGAAGAATGGTAAACGAAGGCTGTAAAGCTATGGTTATCGAGGCATCTTCTCTGGGTCTGAAATGGCACCGTACCGACGGCATTACATTTGACTACGGTATTTTCACAAACTTCTCAAATGACCACATCGGCAAAGCTGAGCACGCTGATATGGAAGAATACCTCTACTGCAAGAGTCTTTTATTCAAGCAGTGCAAATTAGGTCTTATCAACCGTGATGACGAAAAGTGGAACGAGGTCACAAAAGACCACACCTGCGAAATTGAAACATACGGCTTCAACGATGAATCTGACATCGTTGCACACAACGACAGCCTTATCGCAAGACCGGGTTACATAGGTGTTCACTTTGACACAACCGGTAAAAAGGAGCTTTCTGTCGATGTTGCAATTCCGGGCAGATTCTCTGTATATAACGCACTGGCTGCAATATCTGTTTGCCGTCACTTTGACCTTACCGATAAGGATATTTTAGACGGACTTAACGAAGTAAAGGTCAAGGGCAGAGTTGAGGCTGTACCTGTCGTTGGTGAATACACAATTCTCATCGACTACGCTCACAACGCACTTTCTATGGAAAACATTCTCACAACCTTAAAGGAATACAATCCTACTCGTCTTGTGACAATGTTCGGTGCAGGCGGTGACCGTCCAAAGGACCGCAGATACGAGATGGGTGAAGTATCAGGCAGACTCTCTGACCTATCCGTAATCACTGAAGACAACTCACGTTTTGAAGACGTCATGGATATCATCGAAGACATCAAGATTGGTATCAACAAAACCGACGGCGAATACGTTGTTATTCCAAACCGAGTTGACGCTATCCGCTACTGTATCGAAAACGCTCAGAAAGGCGACATCATCGTGCTTGCAGGTAAGGGTCACGAGGACTATCAGGAAATCCGTGGTGTCAAATACCATATGGATGAACGAGAAATCATCGCTGACATTTTTGACAGCTTGAAATAAAGGAGAAGGCTATGTCAATTCAGGAATCAGGCGAGATGTACCTTGAGAGTATTCTCGTGTTATCTAAAAAGAGCCCAAACGTCAGAGCTATTGACCTGAGCGAATATATGGGTTTTTCAAAGCCGAGCGTCAGCCGTGCACTCTCTGTATTAAAAAGCGGTGGCTTTGTCACCGTCAGCGAGCAGGGATATCTGACACTAACAGAAGACGGCAAAGCTATTGCCGAGAAGATTTATGAACGTCACACAGTGCTGACAAATTACCTCACCCTAATCGGTGTAAGTAAGGAAACCGCATCTCAGGATGCGTGCAAAATGGAGCACGTTGTGTCAGACGAATCATTCAACGCTATCAAAGAGCAGGTCAGACTGCTGGAAAAAGCATAACCTATTGTGCACCCTTCATGGGTGCACTTTTTTAAAGGAGAACAACTATGGACTTTTCACAAATCGCTCTGAATCGCCAATCGTGTCGTAATTTTGACAGCACAAGAATGGTAGAAAAAGAAAAGCTCAGCAAAATTTTAGAAACAGCCAGACTCTCCCCCTCAGCGTGTAACGGTCAGCCGTACCACCTGAGTGTGTGTACGGGTGAAAATGCTCAAAAAGTCGCAAAAGCTACTCAGTCAATGGGTATGAACAGGTTTGCAACCGACGCTCCTGTGATGATTGTAATATCCGAGAAACCGTACGTCAGGTCAGCGGCAGCAGGAGCAAAGCTCAAGAAAAACGACTACCGCTCAATCGACATCGGCATTGTGTGCTCATACATCACCTGTATGGCAACAGAGCTGGGACTCTCAAGCTGTATTCTAGGCTGGTTTGATGACCAGAAAATCCGCGACATTTGTCGGCTTGACTCACCAGTAAGACTGGTCATAGCTTTGGGTTACTGCAAAGATGATGACAAGCTTCGTGACAAAAAACGTAAGGATTTAGATGAGCTTGTAAGCTACGTTTGATTTTTCTACTATCTATATACCACGCTTGTATGGAGATTCTGTGGAGAATAAAATAAGATAAAAGCAAAAGCCGAGGTGTAATCCCCGGCTTTTAGTTTTGTCTTTTTATATCAGAATTTATTTTTCAACCATACACACATCAATTCTCTGATATGGGATAATGATGCCGTCTTCGTTGAACGCATCCCTGATTTTTTCAATCATACTGAAATATACATCCCAGTAATCCTCGGTTTTACACCACACTCGAACAGTAAGGTTAACACAACTGTCAGAATACTCCACCACTTTTACAAAAGGTGGCTCTTTAGTTAAAACCTTGCTCTCACGTGATGCCGCCTTGATGATAGACTGTCTGGCATTTTCGACATCGTTTTCATAGCTTATCGGAATATTCAGGTCAACTCGACGTGTTTCTTCCTTTGTGTAGTTTATAACCTCATCCGAGGATAAAAGTCCGTTAGGAATAACAACTGTCTTGTTGTCAGGAGTGATTAAGGTTGTCTGTAAAATATCAATCTCTTTGACAGTGCCTGACTTGTCACCCATTTCGATAAAATCGCCTGTTACAAAAGGGTGGGAAATAAGAAGCACGATACCGCCCGCAATATTAGAAAGGCTGTCTTTTAACGCTAAAGCCACAGCCGCACCTGCTGCAGAAAAACCTGCAATAAGACCTGTGGTAGATATACCTGCTGTTGAAAGCGAGCATATCAGAATAAGAATAAAGCCGATAATGTTGATTGTCTTTACGAAAAAACTCTGGAGTGAAACGTCGAGCTTTGTCCTCTTCAGCGTCTTTTTAATGATTTTTGAAATGACCATCAAAGCGATAAAGCCGATAACAAATACAATTACTGCGATAAGAATCGCAGGGCCTGTTTTAATATAGTCGATAATTTTATCCATAATAACATCTCCTTTTTTATCTTTACTTTACTATAACATAAATTATGCCATATTGAAACTGAAAATTTTGTGTGCTATACTGAATATATTATGGATAGTATGAAAAGTATTGCAATTTTACATAAAGAGGATATACTTAAAGTCCTGTTTGAAAACAAAGACGAAAAATACAGAGATTTCACATCATCTCTTAATCCGAGTGTTAACAAAGGCGACATCATCGGAGTGCGTGTACCTGTTATACGAGCACTTTCAAAGGCGATTAAAGGCAGTAATGTAGCCGATGAATTTCTGAACACCCTACCGCACAGGTATCTCGAAGAAAATCATCTGCACGGATTTTTAATCGAGCACGAGCGTGATTTTTCAAAAGCTCTTACTCAGATTACTCGGTTCCTTCCGTATATTGACAACTGGGCAACCTGCGATTGTGTAAGACCAAAGGTGTTCAAAAAGCACTTAAACGAGCTTTTCCCTTACATTAAGCAGTGGATAAAATCCGACCACACATACACGGTGCGATATACTATCGGGCTGCTGCTCAGCTTTTACCTTGATGAAGAATTTGACAAAGAACATCTTTTGATGGTATCACAGGTGAAATCCGACGAATACTACATCAATATGATGATAGCGTGGTATTTTGCGACAGCACTTTACAAACAATATGACCACACTATCCCCTACCTTGAAAATGCAGTGCTTTCAAAATGGACTCACAACAAAACTATTCAGAAAGCATGTGAGAGCTACAGAATAAGCGACTCTCACAAAGCATATCTGCGTACATTAAAGATTAGATAATCCCGATAGGAGTTTATTATGATTTACTTTATAGAAGACGACCCTAATATCAGGGAATTGGTGGTTTACACACTTAATACAACAGGAGAAAATGCTGTGGGCTTTGAGCGTCCGAGCGACTTTTGGAAAGCACTTGACGAAAAGCTACCTAAGCTTGTGCTTTTGGACGTTATGCTTCCAGAAGAAGACGGACTGAGTATTCTTAAAAAAATCCGTTCAAGTCCACTCACAAAGCACATTCCTGTTATTATGATAACAGCAAAGGGCACCGAGGTTGACAAGCTCAAGGGCTTTGACCTTGGAGCTGACGACTACGTTTCAAAGCCTTTCGGCATTATGGAATTGCTCGCCAGAATCAAGGCTGTTATGCGTAGGGCTACCCCTCAGGAGCACAAAACCGAGTACGAAATCGACAACCTCTACGTCTGCCCTCAGAAACACCGTGTCAAGGTCAATGGCGAGAAGGTATCTCTGACTTTAAAAGAGTTCGAGCTCCTTTGTCTTATGCTCGAAAACCGTGACATCGTGCTGTCACGTGACCAGATTTTAGACAAGGTATGGGGTTACGCTTTTGATGGCGAAAACCGCACTGTCGATGTTCACATCCGTACTTTAAGACAAAAGCTGGGCGATGCAGGTCACCTTATTGAAACCGTGCGAGGAATCGGCTATAAAATCGGTGAAACAAAATGAAAAAGCGAACACTGGTAAACACCTTTCTGATAACATTCTGTGTGACGGTTTTATGCGTGTGCCTTATTATGGTGGCTGAACTTATGACGACAAAAGCTGTAACACACCTGTGGCTTTACTTGAGCGTATCTATCATCATTCCTGTTGTTGTCACCGTGTTTGTACTGCACACAGTTACCACCACGATTATTGACCCTATCAATAATATTAACATCGAAAACCCTGACACAAGCGAGCTTTACAGCGAGTTTTCTCCGCTGATTGAAAAAATCGGCTCACAGAACACCCGTATTTTACAGCAGATGGATGAGCTTAAATACGAGAGCCAGAACAGAGATAAGCTAAGGCGTGAATTTACAGCAAATGTTTCTCACGAGCTGAAAACTCCACTGACTTCGATTTCAGGCTACGCTGAGATTATCCGTGACGGCATCGCAAAACCAGAGGATACAAAGCGTTTTGCCGGCAAGATTTACGATGAATCACAGCGACTCATAACTCTTGTACAGGATATCATCAAGCTCAGCCGGCTTGAAGAGAGCGATGTCACCGTAAAGAGCGAAAGCATTGACCTCTACAAGCTGTGTAAAAACATTATTTCAAGACTCGAGGCTGCCGCTAACAAACGCAACATTACTTTCCGTCTGAAAGGCGACAGATGCACCATCACAGGCGTTATGTATATTATCGACGAAATGATTTACAACCTCTGTGACAATGCAGTAAAGTACAACAAAGAGGACGGCAAAGTCACTATACTTATCCGTCAGTGCATCGACGGTGTAGAGCTTACCGTTACCGATACAGGTATAGGAATCCCACAGCAGGAAATACCTCGTATTTTCGAGAGATTTTATCGTGTCAACAAAAGCCATTCCAAGGAAATCGGCGGAACAGGCTTAGGTCTTTCTATCGTTAAACACGGTGCACTTTACCACAACGCATCCATAACCGTTGACAGTAAAGTAGGAAAAGGCACCTCGATAAAAATTTTATTTTAAGTATTGACAAGCTACACTTTTGGGTGTATATTTGGTTCAACGCTTTAAATGGGTGATACAAATGAAACATTTCAACAACTCAGCAGAATACTATTATTACTTTTACTATGCTAACAAAATATAGTAGAAGTGCTTTTTGCTGCAGTAATTCAAGTGTATTAAACCTATAACTGAATTTTTGGGTTCGCAGTAAATGCGGACCCTTTCTTTTTTTGGAGGTAACATTATGATCGCTATTATCAAACAGGGTGTAAAACCTGAACAAATCGAAACTTTAACTCAGTGGCTAGAGAGTCAGAACCTCACTGTCCATCTTTCAAAGGGTGAATATACAACCATTCTCGGTTTAGTCGGCGACACAAGTCGTGTTGATATTGAATTGCTCGAAAACCTCGAAATCGTCGAAAAGGTAAAACGAATTTCCGAGCCATTCAAAAGTGCTAACCGTAAATTCCACCCTGTTGACTCAGTAATTGACGTAAGCGGTGTAAAAATCGGTGGCGGTCACTTTGCGGTTATCGCAGGTCCGTGCTCTGTTGAAAGCGAGGAGCAGATTGTCGAGGTAGCAAAACGCGTTAAAGAAAGCGGTGCTACACTCCTTAGAGGCGGTGCATTCAAGCCTCGTACCTCACCATACGATTTTCAGGGCTTGCAGGCTGACGGCTTAGAGCTTCTTAAAATTGCCAAGCAGGAAACCGGTATGCCGATTGTGACAGAAATTATGAACGCTAACCACTTACCGCTGTTTGATGACGTTGACCTCATTCAGGTTGGTGCTCGTAATATGCAGAACTTTGAGCTTTTAAAAGAGCTTGGCAAAACAAAAAAACCTATCCTCTTAAAGCGAGGTCTTGCAAACACAATGAAAGAGTGGCTGATGAGTGCCGAGTACATTATGGCAGGCGGTAACGAAAACATCATTTTATGCGAGCGTGGTATCCGTACCTTTGAAACATACACAAGAAACACACTTGACCTCTCCGCTGTGCCTATGCTCAAGGAGCTTAGTCACCTTCCTGTGGTTGTTGACCCAAGCCACGCAAGCGGTATCAGCCGACTTGTAAAACCGATGGCTATGGCGTCAGTTGCAAGCGGAGCTGACGGACTTATGATAGAAGTCCACAACGACCCTCAGAATGCTTTATGTGATGGTGCTCAGTCACTTACTCCTGAGGAATTTGACGACGTTATGAAACGTGTCACAAAAATTATGGAGGTAGTAAAAGAATGAATATTGCAGTTATAGGACTCGGACTGATTGGCGGTTCGCTCGCAAAAGCTATAAAGAAAAACACCGACCATACTGTCTATGGCTTTGACCTGAATGAAAGCATCACTATGTATGCACTGATGGACGGTGGTATCGACAAGGCACTCGACGATACAAATATTGCACAATGCGACTATATTCTCCTTTCAGTTTATCCTAAAGCGACAATTGAATTCTTAAAAGAAAAAGCAGAACTTATTAGTAAAAGCACAGTAGTAATTGACTGTGGCGGTGTAAAAAGCTCGATATGTGAGAGCTGTTTTGAAATTTCTAACAAATACGGCTTCACATTTATTGGCGGTCACCCGATGGCAGGACTCCACTTTTCGGGCTACAAATACGCAACCCCTGATTTATACAACGACGCATCCATGATACTCACACCGCAGAATACTGACGATATCAAGCTACTCGAAGAGGTCACAGCTTTTCTGAAGTCGCTCGGATTTTCATCCCTTACTGTCACAACGCCTGATAATCACGACAGGATAATCGCATTCACCTCTCAGCTTGCTCACGTTGTATCAAACGCTTACGTTAAAAGTCCTCAGGCAAGTGTGCACAAAGGCTTTTCTGCAGGCTCATACAAGGATATGACAAGAGTTGCAAGACTCAACGAAAATATGTGGTCAGAGCTCTTTTTGGAAAACAAAGAGCATCTTCTGTTTGAAATCGAGCACCTCATAAACTCATTGACAGAATATAAAGAAGCTATCGAAAATGATGACACTGAAACCCTCAGAGCACTTTTAAAGGACGGTAGTGACCGTAAGAAAAGCATTGATTTCTGATATACTACTACAAAAAGCCCCATTGAGCGATATACTCAATGGGGTTGCTTTATATAAAAAAAGGCTGTCTGATATTAGACAGCCCAAAACCATATACAACTATGTTATGAGATGTGTTATGAGATAACCTCACGGCTTGGCTCAACATCATCAATATCTTCATCATAATCAGGCTCATCAAAACCAGGATCCACAATCGGTGGAGCTGTTTCCTCTACAGGAGGAGCATCTGTTGACTCTTCTTCCTCTATAACAGGTGCCTGTGTAGACTGTTCCTGTGTAGGAGCTTGTGTAGGCTTTTGAGTAGGAGCTTCAGTTTCGGTCTTAGCAGGCTCGGTTTCTGTAGCAGCTTCACTCATAGTTGTAGGAGCTTGGGTAGGCTTTTTATCCTCACCATTATCCTTATTTCTTGAATTAGTAAACAAAATGAGAGAGAATACAAAAATCACCAGTGCAAGCACTACACAAAGAACGAGGATGATGATACTCTTGTTCTTGTTTTTATCAGGAATATTTGCAGTGCGTGAGTAGCTCTGTCTTGAAATAACAGGCTGGAAATCATCGTCATCCTCTGCCTCAAAGTTGTTTGTGCCTGCATAGAAATCGTCACCGTAATCAGGCTGTGACGCCTCGTTTTCGTCATTGTTATACTTAGCTGTTTTCTTACCGCTGTCACCGCTGAAGTTATCTAAATCATACGATATATTGTCAGCATAGTGTTTGCCAAAATCGGAATTATCATCAAA
>JAFUKO010000061.1 GCA_017473555.1 Ruminococcus sp.
AAATCGTTCTATACGATGACGGAAAAATCTATTTTGGTTGTAACTACAAAGACTGCTCAAAAGAAATGACTTTTGCAGAACTCGAAGAAGCAAACGTCTTTAGTTCGGATATCAGTGCATTCGGTGCACCAAAAAATCAGCATCACAATATCGTGATGCTGATTTTAATTTTACAGATTTTTACTTTTTGTGCAGATTGGAATTTATAGCATAAGCAGAATTACAAAATGTATATATTGATTTATTAACATCAACTTATTATAATGAATATACATTTAGGGGGAATTTCATGAATTTACTACACGTTAAACATGCTCTCACAGTAGCAAAAACTGGCTCGCTGAGCAAGGCGAGCGAAGAACTTCTCATTGCTGTACCAAATATAAGCCGTTCAATAAAAGAACTTGAGGCTGATCTTAACATAACAATATTCGAGAGAACCACTAAGGGTATGCAACTCACCCTTGAGGGTGAAGAGTTTCTCGGTTTTGCAAAAGGCATTCTTGAACAAATTGATCAGGTTGAAAACTACTACAAACACGGTGCGCCTCAAAAACAGAAGTTTTCTATTTCAGTTCCGAGAGCTTGCTATATTTCCGAAGCTTTTTCACAGTTTTCTAAAAGTCTTACAAAAGATGCTGCTGAAATTTTTTATAAAGAAACCAACTCACAGCGTACCATACACAATATACTAAAACACGATTATAAACTCGGTATAATCAGATACGCTGAAAACTATGACAAATACTTCAAAACTATGCTTGAAGAAAAAGGTCTTTGCTATGAGCTTGTTACGGAATTCAGCTATTCACTAATCATGAGTGCAGACAGTCCCCTTGCTCAAAAAGAAGACATAACTTTTGATGACCTTACAGAATACATAGAAATTGCACACGCTGACCCGTATGTACCGTCTATGCCACTTTCAAAAGTAGTCAAAGAAGAACTACCTGACAATATTGACCGAAGAATTTTTATCTTCGAACGAGCAAGTCAGTTCGATTTACTTTCTAATAATCCTGAAACTTTTATGTGGGTGTCCCCCGCTCCAAAAAAGCTACTTGAAAGATATAATCTTGTACAACGAAAATGCAATGAAAATAAAAAAGTATACAAAGATGTACTGATTTATAAAAACGGATACAAGCTCTCAAAGCTAGACAAAGAATTCATTACACAGTTGTGTGAATCGAAACGTAAATACTTATAAATTCAATGCAATCTGTTTTTGCCCGACCTGTTACAAGGTCGGGCTTTTTGGCGTTATTTTCAGTGTTATCAATTTTGATAAACCACCTTATATAAATTGAGAATTGTTAAAAGTTTAACATATTGTTAAAATAATAACGAAGTCAAAATTCAACACTAAACTACAAGAGAGGTTGGTTTAAATGGAAACAAAAACATACGACATTATCGATAGCGTCGAAAAGCTCGAAATCGCTATCAAAAACATCAGAAAACAACAGGAGATTTTCGCTACCTACACACAGGAGCAGGTAGACAAGATTTTCCTCGCCGCTGCTTCTGCTGCTAACAAAGCTAGAATTCCACTCGCTAAAATGGCTGTAGAAGAAACAGGCATGGGCGTAGTTGAAGACAAGGTTATCAAGAACAACTACGCTAGTGAATACATCTACAACGCATACAAGGACACAAAGACTTGCGATGTTATTGAAGAGGACAAGGCATTCGGTACAACTAAGATTGCTGAACCTATCGGCGTTATCGCTGCCGTTATCCCTACAACTAACCCAACATCAACTGCAATCTTCAAGTGCTTATTAGCTCTCAAAACTCGAAACGCAATCATCATCTCCCCTCACCCACGTGCAAAGAACTCAACAATCGCTGCTGCAAAGCTTGTACTCGAAGCCGCTGTAAAAGCAGGTGCACCAGAGGGAATTATCGACTGGATTGACGTTCCATCTTTAGATATGACAAATACAGTTATGAAAGAGGCTGACATAATCCTCGCTACAGGTGGTCCTGGTATGGTAAAGGCTGCTTACTCTAGCGGTAAGCCGGCACTCGGTGTTGGTGCAGGTAACACACCAGCTATCATCGACAGCTCAGCAGATATTTTACTCGCTGTTAACTCAATCATCCACTCAAAGACATTTGATAACGGTATGATTTGTGCATCTGAACAGTCAGTTATCATTATGGAAGATATCTACGAAGCTGTTAAAGCTGAGTTTGCAACAAGAGGTTGCTACTTCCTCAAGGGCGACGAGCTCGATAAGGTAAGAAAGACTATCATCATCAACGGCGCTCTTAATGCTAAAATCGTTGGTCAGCCTGCTTACAAAATCGCTCAGCTTTCAGGCGTAGAGGTTCCAGAGGGCACAAAAATCCTCATCGGCGAAGTCACTTCAGTTGAAATCAGTGAAGAATTTGCTCACGAAAAGCTCTCCCCTGTACTCGCTATGTACAAGGCAGTTGACTTTGAAGACGCTCTCAAAAAGGCTGAACAGCTTGTTGCTGACGGTGGTTACGGTCACACTTCTTCAATCTATCTTAACGAAATCACAGAGCGTGAAAAGTTAAACGAATTTGCAAGTAGAATGAAGACTTGCCGTATTCTTTTAAACACTCCTTCCTCTCACGGCGGTATCGGTGACATCTATAACTTTAAACTCGCTCCATCATTAACTTTAGGTTGCGGTTCATGGGGCGGCAACTCAGTAAGTGAAAACGTAGGTGTTAAACACCTCTTAAATATCAAGACAGTAGCAGAAAGAAGGGAAAATATGCTGTGGTTCAGAGCTCCTGAGAAGATTTACATCAAGAAAGGATGCTTACCTGTAGCACTCGATGAGCTCAAAAACGTTATGGGCAAAAAGCGTGCTTTCATCGTAACAGATACTTTCCTTTACGAAAACGGCTACACAAAGGCTATCACAGACAAACTTGACGAAATGGGCATTGCTCACGAAACATTCTTCGATGTACAGCCT
>JAFUKO010000062.1 GCA_017473555.1 Ruminococcus sp.
GAGGTAATCTCTAATTGTGATGTACTGTGCTTTAACTTCGAGGAGTGCATCATAGAACTGCTGTCTGTAATCTAAAGTAACGTCTGCATTTTCGAAATCTTCACTGAGATCTTCGAGAGTTTCAATGTTCTCAGAAATAGTAGCGAGATCAACGCTTGCACCTGTTGATGCGATATCCTTATCGCATTCTGGTAATAAACCTAAGTTGTCAAGACAAAGCTTGATGTAGTTGAGCTGTGATTCCCACTCTTCTTTTGTCATCTTGAAGATGTCGCCGTTTGTGAACTGAGCAAGTGGATGTACAAGACCTGTGATATCAAATGTACCAACGTAAAGCTGGCCATTGTAGTTTTCCATACGCCATACGTACTGGTTCATATTTGAGCCGAAACCTGCACCCATGTTACCGATAGGACCCTCAGGGAATACGTCGTTAGCTTCACCTGCAACCATCTCGATATCATTGTTCTCGTCAAGTCTCCATAAGCATACAGGTGAGCTTAAGTCTTTGTAGAGTGACTCAAAGCTGCCGTTGAAGATTTCTGGGAGAGCTAACATTGGGTCGTTGTAACCACCGATGTAGAGGTAACCATCATATACCATAAGGTTAGCAGCACCTGAACGATCTGAGCCTAAACCGAATGGATACTCAGCACCGTCAGCTTCGTTACCAGCGATGAGGTCGTATGACCATTCGCCGTTTTCGTCAGGCTCGCCACAGAAGAGAGCAAATGCCTGCTTGTTGCCGTTTTTACCTGTAACTACTGTGATGTATAACTTGTCGTTGTACTCGATAATATCCCAGATGCTACCACCGAAGATGCTGTCCATGTAGTGGTAAGCAGGGTAGTCAAGAAGATCTTCCTGTGTGCAGATTGTTTCAAATGAATCCTGACCGGCACTTGGATTGCTTGATGCTACCATGTATGCACCGTTGTTACCGATCATTGTAGCTACTAACATACCATTGTATGTTGTAAGACCACGGATACCTGTTGAGATAGATGCACTCTGTGGAGTTTCGCTTCTGCAAACGATCTGAGAAGCATCACCGTTTTCAGGATCAATCTCTAAGAGGTAAGGTGTAGAACCTGTTGCAGCAAAGTAAAGCTTGTTGTTTAACTTTGTAGCAGCACGGAAGCCACCTACCTTTTCAGGACCGTATACGATTGATGTTTCACATGTTTCTGTGTTGATTTTAACGATAACACTTCTAGCAGCTGTACGAGCTTCGTTCTCGTCACCTGTGTAGAGTGTGCCGTTGAAAGCTGTATCGATATACAGTTTTAAATCAGCGAAAGACATACCCTTTTCCATAGCGATGATCTGTAATGTCTGGTAGATAGCACCGAAGCATGTACCTACGTAAACGTAGTCGCCATAGCCTACAGAAGACCAGGAATAGTTCTGAGCTCTGTCGTTTTCGCCTTTGTACTCGATAAGACCGTCAACCTCGCCCACACCTGCTTCAGGGTGAGAAATCTTGGTTGCAGTGTAACCGTTTTCGCAGTCATATGTAAGGTTTGTGCTCTGGGCTGAAACGCCTACAGCAACAGAAAGAACCATTACAACTGCAAGAACGATTGATAGTAATCTTTTCATCGTATTTCCTCCTTAAAATAAATAATATCTTATTCTAATATCATTACGATGTGTCTATAATATCACTAATGTATCTAAAATGCAATTGTTTTTTAGATACATTAGTGAAAGAAACTTGTGTTATACATAGTAATAAAGTTATTTATAAAAAATTTGAAGTTGTTTTGTTAATCAATTTAATATAATCAATGCTTTAATCGTTACCTTATGTATAAATTATACTATCGTTTTGAGGAGTTTGTGCTCAAGTAACAGAAAAGGCTTACCCTTTGAAGGTAAGCCTTTTGTTATTAGCGTAAGCTATTAGAATTCTGTAATGTATTCTGCTATGTAGAGCTGAATTGTTGTAACGTCAAATATATTGACTAAGCCGTCGTGGTTTACGTCAGCAACGTACATTTGGTCGTCAGTGAAATCAACCATTTCAGCGATATGGCACTGAACCTCAGTAGCGTCGAAGATGTTTACTTCGCCATCCATGTTTACGTCGCCCATCATAAGACCTTCATCAAGTAACCAAACCTGTGCACCGTAGAATGGGTTAGCTGTACCGATGCAGAGTCCGTTATCTGTGATAGCAAATACACGGGAACCGTAGTTGTAAGGGTCGCCCATACCGTCGCGTGTTAATACGTCGAAGTTAACACCATCATTACTTACGAAAAGGTCATAGCCTTCTTCAGACTTGCTCATATAATACAAGCTACCTACGAAGTAACCTAAGTTCTTAACTCTCTCATCAGCAAGGAAAGCATCGATTCTAGCCTTAGCTTCAGCTGAGAGGTAGTCTCTAACTGCGAGGTACTGCTCTTTAACTTCGAGGAGAGCATCGTAGAACTGCTGTCTGTACTCTAAAGTAACGTCTGAGTTTTCGAAATCTTCGCTGAGTGCTTCGAGTGTATCAATATCATCAGCAAGAGCAGCGAGCTCAAGGTTTGCGCCTGTTGATGCGATATCCTTATCACTTGCAGGCATTAATCCAAAGCTATCGATAACCTGTTTGATGTAGTTGATCTGAGATTCCCACTCTTCTTTTGTCATCTTTAAGATGTCGCCGTTTGTGAACTGAGCAAGAGGACGAACAAGACCTGTTACATCAAATGTACCTAAGTAGAGCTTTCCGTTGTGGCTGATCATACGCCATACGTACTGGTTCATGTTAGAACCAAAACCAGGACCCATATTACCGATAGGACCTTCTGGGAATACTTCGTTAGCTTCACCGGCAACCATTTCGATATCATTGTTTTCGTCAAGTCTCCATAAGCATACAGGTGAGCTGAGGTCTTTGTAAAGATCCTCAAAGCTACCCTTTAAGATAGATGGAAGAGCGATCATAGGATCGTTGAAACCGCCGATGTAGAGATAACCATCATGTACTGCAAGGTTAGCAGCACCTGAACGATCACTACCTAAACCGAATGGATATTCAGCACCGTCAGCATCATTACCAACGATGAGGTCAAATGTCCACTCGCCGTTCTCGTCAACTTCACCGCTGAAGAGAGCGAATGGCTGCTTGCTACCGTTTTTACCTGTAACTACAGACATATAGAGCTTATCGTTGTACTCAACGATATCCCAGATGCTACCGCCAAAGATGCTGTCCATATAGTGGTAAGCAGGGTAGTCAAGAAGATCTTCCTGTGTGCAGATTGTTTCAAATGAATCCTGACCAGCACTTGGGTTGTTTGAAGCTACCATATATGCACCATTATCTGTGATAAGTGTAGCTACTAACATATCTCTGTATGTTGTAAGACCACGGATACCTGTTGAAACAGAAGGGTCAGTAGTTTTTTCGCTGTAACATACAATGTTTGTTGCATCGCCGTTTTCAGGATCAACCTCAAGAATGTAAGGCTGATTAGGTGTTGCTGCAGCAAAGTAAAGCTTGTCGTTGAGCTTTGTAGCAGCACGGAAACCAACAACACCATCATAAGTGTTTATGATTTCTGTTTCGTATGTTTTTGTGTTGATTTTTGCGATAAGGCTTCTTGGAGGTGTATTAACTTCACCTTCGTCGCCTGTGTAGAGTTTGCCATTGTACAAGCAGTCAATGATAAGCTTGAGCTGTGCAAAATCCATACCCTTTGCATTCGCGATAACCTTTAATGCTGTGTAAACAACACCAAAGCTGGTGCCTACATAAACATAGTCGCCATAACCCACAGAAGACCAAGCGTAGTTCTGTGATCTGTCGCCAACAAGGCCATCGACTTCGCCTACACCTGATTCAGGAAGTGAGATCTTTGTTGCAGTGTAACCGTTTTCGCAGTTATATACAGGGTTTGTGCTTTGAGCGGAAACGCCTACAGCAACAGAAAGAACCATTACAACTGCAAGAATCATTGATATTATTCTTTTCATAATATTGCCTCCTTATATTTTTGACCATTTTCATATTAGCACTATTTAAGATAGAAATCAAATATATTATGTAAAAATATTTTACGAATTTTTGTACAAATTGCTGATATACTTACATTAAATATCAATAGTTCGCTTTTATTATTCTGATATCGAAATATAACCGCAGTTTCTACTTGATTTAATGTAATAAAATGTATTATACTGTTGCTGTGAATTATATATATGTTGATAAAAATACAAATATAATGTATAATATAATAAATTGCTTGTCCAAAAGTATCTTGATGAGTTTGCTGTGGACAACAAAGCAGTGTATTTATATGCTCTGCAATTTATCAGGAAGGAACCCGAATATATGAGGATTACCGAAAACAAGGTCTGGCTGAAGTATTATTCAGAGGAAGCGTTAAATACCAAGCTTCCACAGTGTACTGCTTACAGATATATGAAACAGCGTAATGAGGATCGCCTTGATAAACCGGCTCTTCATTACTATGGTGCTGATATTACTCACAGACAACTTGATGAGATGATTGAAGAAACTGCGAATGCATTTGCGGCTATGGGTGTTAAAAAAGGTGACGTTGTTTCCTTTTTATCAGTTGCGGTTCCGGAAACTATCGCTTCTGTCTATGCACTTAACAAGCTTGGTGCTGCAGCAAATACAATCGACCCTAGAATGGACATCAATACTATCAAAAAAATGATCAATGTATCCGGTAGCGATATTCTTGTCACTATTGATGTTGCTTTTCCTAAGGTCGAAAAGATAAAAAACGAGATTAACTGTAAGAAAATTATCGTTCAGTCAGCTGCTCGTTCGTTGCCGTTTATTAAAAGTGTATTGATGAAAATGGCTGTGAAGACAAAGATTCAGTACAATGATAACCTGATGAAATGGGACACTTTCCTCAAAGGCGGTATAGGTACAAAAGCTGTTGAGGTACCATACGAAGGCGATGCGACTGTTGCTATTACATATACAGGCGGTACAACAGGTATCCCTAAGGGTACAATGCTGACAAATGATTCGATGAATGCCGTTTCTATCAATTTCATGTACTGTGATGCGTATA
>JAFUKO010000063.1 GCA_017473555.1 Ruminococcus sp.
ATATAAATCCGACTGCTTCGCCAAAGAGTACAAAGTATCGCACTGACCCGTTGTTAAACGGTAGTGAAAACAAAAACGTCAATACTGCACAAACAAAAAAGTATACTACATCAGATAAAATAATCTGCCACAGCTTTGTAAATCCCATAAATCTTATTACTCTGACAACATCATAAACTGCCGATAAAATTATACCAAACAGTATAGAATACAAAAAATACACCGTCTGGGTAGCAAGTGAAAATTCCATAGGCTATCTGAAAAGCTTGGATTTTATGGACTTCGTGTTTTGTGACAGGTATTGCAGGGAGTTTATCGTGCCGTCAATACACACGTCCTTTGAGTCTAAATTGAGCTTGTTGATATGTAGCGATTCGCCTTTTACAATCAACGCACCGCAATCGGTCATAAGATTCATTGTCTGCTCATCAAAGCCTATTACGTCACTCACCCCTGTTAAAGTCAGCGAGCTTCTGTTATCTAATATCAAAGAGTGGTTTGATTTATATATTTGTTCAGGCATAAAAAGACCTCCATATACTACTGTCTAAGTATATGGAGGATAAAAGCTATTTATGATTAAACAGACGTATACATAGCGGCAGCGTCTTCTTTACGGACTGTTTCCTGTGTAGACACCACCTTGACCTTGATAGCTCTTGCACCAAAGTCGATTTCGATAACGTCATCAACTTTTACATCGTATGAAGCACGCACTACTTTACCGTTAACCATTACTTTGCCAGCATCACAAACTTCGTTTGCAACAGTGCGTCGCTTAATAATTCGTGAAACCTTAAGATATTTATCAATTCTCATATATATCACCTCTTTGAAACATCTGAAATTCAGGATAAAAGTAAAAGCCGACACAAGGTCGGCTTCACTAAATGAGCTAAATTACTTATTAACAGCGTCCTTGAAAGCCTTACCAGCTTTGAATGCAGGAACCTTAGAAGCAGGGATCTCGATTGTCTCGTTTGTTCTAGGGTTGCAACCTGTTCTAGCGTTTCTGTCTCTTCTCTCGAATGTACCGAAACCAACAAGCTGAATCTTGTCGCCAGCAGCAACAGCATCAACGATTACGTCAAATGTAGCAGCTACAGCTTTCTCAGCGTCTTTCTTAGAAATGTTAGCTTTCTCTGCAACAGCAGCGATAAGTTCTGTCTTCTTCATTTTGTTTTCCTCCAAAATAGAATTTGTGATGTTTCACTAATTATTTAACTTCATCCCAAAGGGAATCAAGCACTGACATAGGCGCTGTGGTCATATCGATGCCTTTATCAACACAAAGGGCTTCGACTTTGCCAAAGCGGTCGGTGAACTTCACAGTTGCGTCATACAACGCTTTCTCGCTGTCCACCTTAATAAATCTTGCGACATTAACAACAGAGAAAAGCAAGTCGCCGAGCTCCTCACTCATATTCTCAGCATCGTTGTTATCAATCGCAGTTTTAAGCTCAGCAAGCTCCTCACTTACCTTGCTTAATGCATCCTCGGTCTTTTCAAAATCAAATCCAACCTTTGCGGCTTTTTTCTGAATCTTCTGGCTGTACATAAGAGCCGGAAGCGCTTTAGAAACAGAGCCTAAAACTTCGGACTGGGATTTCTGTGACTTTGTCTGCATTTTAATAATGTCCCAATTTTTAAGGACCTCATCCGGTGTATCGGCAATAGTATCAGCAAAAACATGAGGATGTCTTATGATAAGCTTTTTACATACCTCGTCACACACATCGTTTATGTCAAAACCGCCGTTTTCCTCTTCAATAGTAGAGTGAAAAACAACCTGTAACATAACGTCACCGAGCTCTTCTCGAAGAAGTGCGGTGTCCTTAGTGTCGATGGCTTCAATCGCTTCGTAAGTTTCCTCAATAAAGTCAGCTCGTATACTCTCGTGTGTCTGAACTCTGTCCCACGGGCAACCATCAGGTGAACGCAGGATTTTCATAATTTCGACTAAATCATAAAAGTCGTACTTACTTTTTCTCTCAAAGTTCAACTGTCACACCCCGAATACTAAAAATCGCCGTAAAACGCCTTTATATCACACATTTTAGCGTAATAAGTGCAGTTTTGCAAGAATAGTTACAAGATTGTTGCCTTTAGGGAGCATTTTTATCTCATTTTCAGTGAAAGTATGCATTAAAAGTAAAGCAACAGCGTAAAAAACAGCCGCAACTACGATTGCAAGCAGAGTAGCTAAAGTGCCAGGGACAACCTTTTCTAGCAGTCCATAAGACACATAAGCCGCCGCACCGCAGATTATCGAGCCAAACAGTGGCTTTAAGCAGGTGTGGTAAAAGTCAGGAACAACGCCTGCTTGCTTGATAAGAAAATACATACCGACAACGCATACGAATAAATAAGCTACAAGTGAACCAACAGCCGCACCCTTGATATTGATGCTTACAATACTTACAAAAGCGTAGTTGAGAGCAACTTTTAACACCATAGCAAAAGAGTACAGTTTGAGTGGCATATCAATTCTGCCTACACCCTGAAGCATACTGCAAATCGGCGTACTGGTAGCTATAAAGATAACGGCAAGACCCATGACTTTTAGCACCTGAGCACCGACAACAGCGATATATCCATCGTAAAGCAGTGACATAATCGGATATGACAATACAAACATACCGATACCCGCAGGCATTGTGAACATAACCGTTAGCTTCATAACTGTTTCGATAGACTTTTTGAGCTCACGCTTGTCACCCTTTGTATAAGCATCAGTTACCGACGGCATAGCACTTGTACCAAAAACCTGAGTAACGTGTGTTACAAGCTGCATTATAGTCAACGCACAGCTATAAGCTCCAAGCAGATATGTGTGGATTGTAATAGGATTGCTTTTTGTAGGATTGAGTGGAATATGGCTGTCAAGATTACCGTCATAATGGTTGAGTAAAGCCTCACGGTTATTCTGTGCCATATTGTATAAAACATTCTGAATAACGATAGTATCTATCGAAGAGCTGATGCTCATTACAATAGCAGCTAAACCGATTGGAATAGCGGTTCTTAAGAGTTTGTTGAAAGTTTCTCTGCGACTCATAGCGTCAACAGAGTTCTCGAAATACTCTTGTGGTATAGCGTTTTTGTTACGCTTATAAATAATCCTTAAGGTTACAAACGAAAGAAATCCGCCAAACGAAATAGCAAACACTGCACTGGCTACTGAAAACGCAAGAAGCGTGTTCAAAGCCTCGTTTTCGGAAGCAAACGTCATTCCAAAAATTGAACCTGATGCTTTATACTGGTTCATACCGACTTTCATCACAAGATATGATAATGGTAAGCCGACTGCCATTTTGACAGCAGCCTCAACTATCTCGGAAATGGCGGTAGGCACCATATTACGCTGACCCTCGAAATATCCACGGTAAATAGACACAATACAACCGAAGAATATCGACGGTGCAAGCATCATCATCGCATAAATAGAATAAGGAGATTTGATAATATCAACGTAGACAAAGCTTATTCCAATCATAAGCGAGAAGCATACAAGACCCATAATCACAAAGAATGGTATTGATACTTTGTAAATCTGGCGTACATCCTTGTATCTCTCTTTTGCTATGCTCTCAGAAATAAGTCTTGATACTGCGATAGGAAAGCCCGCTGTAGCTAGTGTGAACAGCGGAATATAAACTTCATAAGCATTTGTGAAAAGTCCTGTACCGATACCAGCGTACTGGTCACCGAACATCGCATAAATTCGGGTGAGCATAAGTTTGTACACCATACCGCACAAACTTACTATCGCCATACTGATACTAAGCACCGCCGCACCCTTTAAAAAGGTTTGCGATGAACTTTTCTTTACATTATTATTCTGCATAAAATATCACCAAAGTTAAGAGAGTTTTGAGCCACAATCAGCACAGAAAGGTTTGTCGCTGCTCTGAGCCTTACCACAGACAGGACAACGCTTTAAGTTTTTGAGGTCTTCTATCTGCTTAACTATAGTATCGTACTGTGCGTGTAATTCGTCGAGTGATGAAAGCTCTTTAGAAAAATCAGCTGTGTCAAGCTGTGAGCCTTTAGCAAGTGAGTAGTATTTGTTACCAAGTGCCTTGTAACCCTTGTCAATATCACAGCTGATGCGACTTTTGACCGCATTGAGTTTTGTGATATCGTAAACATCGTTTGCTTTTTCGCCGAATTTCTGAACCACGGCTTTTGCATTTTCAAGAAGATCGTTAAACATTCCCATTTTGGTTCCTCCTTTGAATAACCTTAACAAATAAATATGTATATTGTATTAACTCTAAAAATACTTTTTGTAAAATTCGGTAATACCTTCCTTACGTTTCATAAGCTCATCAAAGCGTGTGTTATATTCATACGGAAATTTAAAATTAAATATGCGTTCTAGCTTTGTGTCATTATACGCCTTGAGCTTTGTGACAGCTCCCGCGCCACAAGCAAGGATGGTGTGAGTTTCGTCCATAATGTAGACGTTGTACAGGCTCTCGCATCCCTTTTTAGCCCAGCCGACATTCTCAAGATTGCCAGCCATTCGACTTTGTCTGTACAGATAATATGGTATAAAACCGTCAGTTAAGAGCTTTTCCTGTGAATACTCAAGCATTGAAGTGGTTTCATTCTTAATGCCGATATTTACATCAATATTCTCTGTGTTAAGCGTTGAGCTACGTTTTAAAGACAGTGTGTGGATAGTGATACTCTCAGGAGAAAGCTCACGCACCTTGTCTAAAGTACTGACAAAGCTCTCATAATAATCGCCTTTTAATCCTGCAATCAGGTCCATATTAATGTTATCAAAGCCACATTCTCTGGCTAAATTAAACGCATCAATAGTATCCTGTGCACTGTGACGTCTGCCGATAATTTCAAGCACCTCGTCGTTTAATGTCTGAGGGTTGATGCTGATTCTGGTTACGCCGTTTTCTTTGATAGCAAGAAGCTTTTCTTTAGTAATGGTATCAGGTCTACCGGCTTCAACAGTAAACTCACGACAGGTAGACATATCAAAATTCTCGTTAACAGTAGAGAGCACCTGTGACATCTGAGAAGCTGAAAGCGTAGTCGGTGTACCACCGCCCATATAGACGCTCTCAAGTCTTAGCCCAAGGCTCTTTGCGATATCAGCAGTGAGTTTGATTTCTTCGCATAAAAGGTTAACGTAGTCACCAATCAGGTGTTTAGCTTTTTCAATAGACTGAGAAACAAACGAGCAGTAGTTGCATCTGCTGGGACAAAACGGAATTGAAATATAAAGCGAAAAGGATTTTTCCCCAGACAGCTCTAAAATCTCACGCTCGGCTTTTTCGGTAATGATAGCAAGCTCTTTCTTTTTATCACTTACCATAAGCTCGTTTGAGTAATACTCTAAACCCTCGCTCTCGCCCATTTCTTCCATAATACGTCTTAAAAGCTTGATAGGTCTGACACCTGTTAACAGTCCCCACGGAAGTGTGGTAGAAAACATATCACAGAAGAGTCCATAGAGCAACTGAGCCATTTTCAGCTCATCAGCTACATCATCACCTGTCAGTATATCGGTGGCGGTTTTTTCAAAATCGTTTATGTTAACTGTGACAGAAATATCGTCACCGCACTGTGTGAGCACATACGGAGTTTCTAAAACATCGTATTCTTTTTTTACTTCAATTTTCTCATAAGGAAAAAACGCCCTCACGAGATTTTCCATCTCATAATGGAAAGTATGGTTTTCTATATATAAATTCATAAAACTATCTCATATACGGGTTGTATTTACGCTCGTTGTTTAGCGTAGTTTTTACATCGTGTCCCGGGTAGACGATGTAGTCGCCTTTCAGGTCGTTGAGTCGCATCAGCGAGAGCATCATATCCTTACCGTTTGATGTAGGGAAATCTGTTCTGCCAACAGACTGGCAAAACAGGGTATCACCAGAGAAAATCACATCATCAACAATATAGCATCCGCTACCTGATGTATGACCAGGTGTTGTGATAAAGGTAATCTCTGTATCACCCAGAGCTATAGTGTCTTTATCGAGTAATTCTCTGTCAACCTTGATTTCATCAATGTGCAGGTTATGCCACGCACTGCCGTTAAGATTAGGCGTATTCAAAAGCGTCATTTCATCAGCAGAGATAAGCACCTGTGGACTAAAATGCTCAAGAACATATTTCACTCCGCCGATGTGGTCAAAATGTCCGTGAGTGAGCAGAATGTACTTTAAATCTCCTCCCCACTCGTTAATAGCATCAACAAGTCTGTCGCTATTACACGCAGGGTCAATCACCGCCAAAGCTCCTGTGCTCTTATCTTTTATGATATAGGTGTTGGTGTAAATATCACCAAGTACAAGGGTTTTTACTTCAATCATTTTATAAGCTCCTTGGAGTCAAGCAAAATTGTAACAGGACCGTCATTTAGTAGTGAAACTTTCATATCAGCACCAAAGATGCCTTTTTTCACATTTCCGATTCTGTCAGTTTTAATTCTCTCGCAGAAATATTCATACAGCTCGTTAGCCATATCAGGTGGACCTGCATTTATAAAGCTAGGGCGTCTGCCTTTTCTGCAATCAGCCAAAAGTGTGAACTGTGAAATAACTAAAACCGAACCGCCGATATCAGTAAGTGATAGGTTCATCTTACCGTTTTCGTCCTCGAAAACTCTCATTCCTGAAATTTTCTTCGATAAAACGTCTGCGTCCTCTTTAGTGTCATCACCTGAAACGCCGAGTAAAATCAGAAAACCTTTTTCAATCTCTGAAATCAGTTCACCTTCGACAACAACATTTGCGTGAGTGACACGCTGTAATACTGCTTTCATATATGTTCCTCTTAATGTCTTGTGATAGAAATAATGCCGTTGATATTGGCAAGTCGTGCCATAACGCTACGCAGGTGGTCCATTCCGTTGACATCGATGCTGGCAGAAACGACAGCCTCGCCATCAGGGAGCTCACGTGAATTGAGCATATGGATGTGGATATGCATAGCCGAAAGCTGGTTAGTAACATCAGCAAGCAAGCCTGTGCGGTCTTTAGCAATAACCTCGAGTGTTGACTGGAAGGTCTCTTTGATATCGTCCTCCCAGTGTGCCGCTACCCAACGCTGTGGGGCTTCGCACGCACTGATATCCTCAGGAACGTTGGTACAGCTACGCTTGTGGATAGACACACCAAAGCCTCTTGTGATAAAGCCGATGATATCATCACCCGGAAGCGGATTACAGCATTTTGAGAATTTAATCAGGCAGTCCTGAACTCCCTCTACTGTAACGCCTGAACCAACACGCTTTTTACGAGTTGGAGCTGAAGGGTCTTTCTGAGCAACAGGTTCTTCAACGTCCTTTTTGTACTTTTTCTGGTAAGCATCCTTGACTCGTGGCATAATCTTCCACAGCTGGGTTCCGCCATAGCCGATAGATGCGTAAAAATCGTCGAGCGTATTACAATGCTGGCGTTGCATAATTCCAGAGAGGCACTCTTCGAGGTCACACTCATCAAAATGCATACCGCCTTTTTTGAGCTCGTGCTCAAACATCTCTTTACCTTCGATGATGTTCTCTTCCCTGCGTTCTTTCTTAAACCATGAACGGATTTTAGCCTTTGCACCGTTGGTTTTTACGATATTGAGCCAGCCTCGTTTAGGTCCTGTGCCCTCTTTCTGGGTAAGGATTTCTACAATTTCGCCGGTTTTCACCTGATAGTCGATAGGCACAATACGTCTGTCAACCTTAGCACCTACCATTCGGTTACCGACAGCAGTGTGGATAGCATAAGCTACGTCAATAACAGTAGCACCTGCCGGCAAGCTGATAACGTCGCCCTTTGGTGTAAAGACGTACACCTCATCAGGTGAAAGGTCGTTTTTGATGGTCTTAACGATATCGGTAGCATCCTCTGCCTCGGACTGAATTTCCAGAGTTTTTCTGATCCATGCGAGTCTGTCCTCAATCGAACCAGACTTTCCGTTTTTCATTCCGAGTTTATACTTCCAGTGAGCTGCGATACCGTACTCAGCTGTATGGTGCATCTCATAAGTACGAATCTGCACTTCAAACGGCACGCTGTTTTTATCAAAAACTGTTGTATGAAGCGACTGGTACATATTTGGTTTTGGTGTTGAGATGTAGTCCTTGAAGCGATTCGGAATAGGTGTGAAAATATCGTGGACCACACCTAAAACATTGTAACAATCAGAGATTGTGTCAACAATAACACGTACAGCAAAAATATCGAAAATCTGATCAATAGTCTTGCCCTGCATATATGTCTTACGGTAAATTGACAGCGCACTCTTGACTCTGCCGTTGATTGTAACATTAGGGATAGTGTCACCGATTTTATCTAAAATCTTAGCTTTGATGTTCTCGATAAATGCGTTACGCTCGTTTTCTGAGAGTTTGAGCTCTGTTTCAATCTCTTCATACGCAATCGGGTCAAGGTAGCGGATAGACAAGTCCTCTAACTCTTCCTTGATGTTTTTCATACCGAGTCGGTGAGCAATCGGTGCGTAAACATCCATACACTCTCTGGCTTTATCTCTGCGTTTCTGCTCGGCAACACAGCCGATAGTACGCATATTATGGAGTCTGTCAGCAAGCTTTACGATGATAACACGGATGTCGTTTGACATCGCCATAAGCATTTTTCTGACGTTCTCAGCCTGATGCTCTTCTCTGTCGGTGAATTTAATCTTGCTGATTTTTGTAAGTCCGTCAACAAGCAGAGCTACGTCATCGCCGTACAGCTCTCTTACTGTTTCGAGTGATACATCAGTATCCTCAACAACGTCGTGCAAAAGTGCCGCAACTATAGCATCAGTATCCATACCCATATCTGCAAGAATACACGCAACCGATGTAGGATGCAGAATATAAGGCACACCTGATACTCTACGCTGGTCCCCGTGTGCTTTGTCAGCAAACTCGTAAGCCGATTTTATTTTATCGTAGTCATATTTAGTTGAATTATTCTGTATACGAACCGTGAGCTCGTGAAAATCCTGATAATATACTCTCTCAGGCATTTTCGCTCACCTCCTTGAGTTTAGAAATAATCAGCGAGTCATCAAGGTTAACCTTACCCTCAACCTCGCAAAGTTTAATAGCTGTGCTGTTCATACCCTCGTAAATTTCAATCAGCGAAAGCTCATTCATAGCTTCGAGTATTACTCTTAACTTGCCGTAAGAAAGGGTATCTGATTTTAGTCTGTAGTGCAGGTTTTCTACGCTATGGCTAAAACCTTTGTTTGACCTTAAGAAGCGGTACACAAGAGCAAATTCTTCTCTGCTTGGCAAAAGGTCTTTAGCGATAAAAGTAGTGATATTATCGCCTCTGCAGAATGATTCAAAAGCTTCTTTTGAGCTTAAAACAGCGTCTTCGTCAACATCTGAAAATCTCATATCACGAATAATTACACTGAGAGATTCGATGTTATTGTAAATGTTTTTATCTAAAGTTACTGCACAATCAACTACATCGCCGACTGTATACGGGAAGCTGTCCTTAGTAGTTGAAAACCTCATAGCACAGACAACGCTGTCACCTCTGCATAAAGTCAGACGTAAGTGCTTACCGCCACCGACTTCGTGTATATCGGTGAGTGTCATATTATACAAACCAAATAGCGGTGTCGGGTTGCCTGCTCCGAAAGGCTCTAAAAGTGAAAGCTGGTCAGCAAGAGCAACCGAGAGCTGTGCAGGATTGAGCTTACAATCGAGTTCAAGCTCAGGCACAGGCATCTCTACAGTAGATGCATAATCGTTGATAGCTCTAATAAAAGCATCGATATTGCTCTTAACCATACCAAAGCCTACAGCCATCGGATGTCCGCCAAACTGTGTAAGATACTCTGAACAAGCAAACACGGCATCGCAAAGTGAAAAACCTTTTACACTTCTGCCTGACGCTCTGCATCCGTCTTCATCAACAGAAATAACGATGCTCGGCTTGCCGTATACCTCCTTAATACGGGAAGCGACAATTCCGATAACGCCCTGGTGCCAGTTTTCGCCACACACAACAATAATACGATTCTGTACTATTGACGGGTCACGCTTGATATGTTCGTCGATATCATCGAGAATTTCTTTCTCGATAGCCTGACGCTGGGTGTTATCTTCGCACAATTCCTGTGCTATATCAAAGGCTATTTCTTCATCATCGGTTAAAAGCATAGACACGGTTTTCTTTGAGAGTCCGAGTCTGCCTCCTGCGTTGATACGAGGTACCAGTGTAAATGAAATGTTGCCTGTTGTAATCTTGCGGTTAGAAAGTCCTGACTGATCAACCAGTGCGTTGATACCGCATCTGTCGGAGTTTTCGATATGCATAAGTCCGTTTTTGACGATAACTCGGTTATCACCGACTAAAGGTACGATATCACCGACAGTACCAAGACACGCAAGGTCTGAGTAATTCTCAAGCACCTGCTCAGGGTCAGAATACTCGCCTTCTATCGCCATAACCAGTTTTAGTGCTACGCCGACACCAGATAGTTCTTTAAAAGAACTATTACAATCTTCCTGATGCATATCAACAATTGCTACAGCATCTGGTAAAACTGTGTTAGGCATATGGTGGTCTGTGACAACGGTTTCGATACCGAGCGTCTTTGCGTAAGCGATTTCATCAACAGCGGCGATACCGTTATCAACCGTTACAATAAGCTTTACGCCGTTTTCGTAAAGGAGGTTTACGGCGTCCTTGTTCATACCGTAGCCCTCGCCCTCACGGGCTGGAATATAAAACATCACGTTTGCTCCGACAGCCTCTAAATAGGAATATAAGAGCGCTGTAGATGTAACACCATCGGCATCAAAATCTCCGTATACACAAATCTTTTCGAAATTTTCAATAGCACTTTTGATTCTGTCAACCGCCTTTTGCATATCTTTTGCATCAAACGGGTCGGACAGCACGCTGTCGTTATATAAAAATTCGTTTATAGCTTCGTCATCTGTGATGCCTCTGATATCAAGAAGCATCGAAATAAGCATCGGCAACTCGTGCCTTGCAGAAATGGCAACAGCCCTGTCTTTATTCAATTTTGCTACTGTCCATTTCTTCATAGTAATTCTCCAAAATAAGATATAGTTTAAGCGTTTTCGATCAGCTTTTTAGCATGATCCAAAGCGGTTTGTGTGATATTCACACCGTCGATAATTCTGGCAAGCTCGTGTACTCTGCCGTCAAAGTCGAGCTTTTGCACTTCTGTAAATGTTTTATTATCGACAAATTGTTTATTTATGAGGAAGTGGCTATCCGCCAAGGCAGCAATCTGAGCCTGATGTGTAACACACATAACCTGTCTATCACGAGAAACTTCCTTTAATTTCATACCAACTTTTTGTGCCGCAGAGCCTGAAATTCCTGTGTCGATTTCATCAAAAATCATAGTTTCGACGATATCGTGGCGTGCGAGCACTGTTTTTATAGCAAGCATCATTCGGGATAACTCGCCGCCTGACGCTATTTTTGTAACAGGTTTTGGGTCTTCGCCAAGGTTAACAGAAATTAAGAACTCAACCTTATCTGTACCTGTTTTTGAAAGCTCGGTATCTGTAAAATCTACCACAAGTCTTACATTAGGCATCTCGAGAAATGCCATTTCCTTTTGAACCTGTGACGC
This sequence comes from Ruminococcus sp., assembly GCA_017473555.1. Taxonomy (GTDB): domain Bacteria; phylum Bacillota; class Clostridia; order Oscillospirales; family Acutalibacteraceae; genus Ruminococcoides. Next base: position 11,608 of record JAFUKO010000063.1, read on the forward strand.
AAAATCTTCTGCTACTTTGTGGCGGATTTGTGACAGCTCTTTGGCTTTTTTCAAAGCCTCTTTGTTTAAAGCTTCAAAGCGTTCTCTGAGCTTTTCACGGTTGACATCGTAGTCTTCTAGCTCTTTGAGTTTTTCTTGTGCTGACTCTAAAAAGCCTAGCATTTCCTCTTCTGTCGCACCGTATTTTCTGGACAAACGATAGAGTAAATCGAGTCGCTCTTCAATCTGTTCAAGACGGTACGGGTCAGATTCGATATCGGACACTGCATCAGAAATCAGGTCTGAGATATCCTTGAGCTCGTACAAAGCGTTATAGAGTCGGTCTGACAAATCAGTGAGTGACTCCTGATAACGTGATGCTGTTGACAATGACGAAAAAGCATCGTCAGTCATATTTATAACACCGTCGATATCATCATCGCCGTCTAGGATAGACTTTGATTTTAATAGCGACTTTGTGATTTTGTCACTGTTAAGTAATGTGGTTTTTTCGATATTTAGAGCATCGGTTTCGCCGACTTTTATATCAGCGTCGATAAGCTCATCTATCTGATATCTGAGTAAATCAATCTGAGAAAGTCGCTGAGCTTCGTCGTCATTAGCTCCCTCTATCTCCTCTTTTGCAAGAACGTATTCGTTATATACAGCACGATACTCAGAAAGAAGTTTTGCGTTCTGTGCTAAAGCGTCAATGTAATGCAGATGAAGTGACGGTGACATAAGCTCGGCATTATCAGACTGACCGTGGATGTTAACAAGATATGCGGACAGCTCCTTTAAAGCTGAAACAGTAGCAGGACGAGAGTTGATACGGCAGGTATTTTTGCCGCTTGATGACATCTCACGCTGTAAGATAACCATACCGTCCTCTACTTCAAAGCCTAAAGTCAAAGCCTTTTTCTCGACAAATTTTGAGACATCGGTAAAGGTAGCACTGACAAAAGCAGAACTACAGCCGTTACGGATAATCTGCTTGCCTGTACGCTGACCCAGCACTGCGTTGATCGAATCGATGACAATACTCTTACCAGCACCGGTTTCACCTGTCATAACGTTAAAGCCGTCGGAGAAATCAATATTCGTTTTTTCAATAACAGCGATATTTTCAATATAGAGATTAGATAACATACTTTAAAAACTCCTGAGTATACGCTCTGGCAGATTCTTCGTTTTTGCAAACAATAAATATAGTGTCGTCACCTGCAATAGTTCCGACAATTGAATCGTACTGCATTGAATCAAAAGCAGCACACACAGCCTGTGCCATACCTGCGTAGGTTTTTACAACTACCATATTCATAGCATAATCAACGCTGACAACAGAAGTATCAATAAGGCTGAAAAAGCCGTTTTTAGCGACATTGAGGTTCTGTGACGGAGCCTGATAGCGGTACTTTCCGTTTGAGTCTAGGGCTTTTGTGAGTCTTAGCTTTTTAATATCTCTGGACACGGTAGACTGAGTTACGTCGAAGCCTTCTTCTTTTAAGTATTCGAGCAACTCTTCCTGTGTTGTTATCGGAAATCTGTTGATAAGTTCAACGATTTTTGTGTGTCTGTTTGATTTCATCAGTTTTTCTCCTTTAACTTTTCGTTAAGCAGAGTGTAGAAATTTTTCTCTTTAAGAATTATAAGCTCTAAATAATCCTCTGATTTTGTGATTGTGATTTTGTCGCCTTTTTGTATCTCGACGTTTGTCTGTCCGTCAACAACAAGGTAACTGTGACTTAAGTCAGCGTTATCAACTGTTGCGGTGAGCAAGGCATCTTCTCTGAAAACCACCTGTCGTGATGAAAGAGCATGAGGACAAAGCGGTGTGAGCAGAATACAGTTCATATCAGGCTCGATAACAGGTCCGCCAGAGGAAAAGCTGTATGCGGTTGAGCCTGTAGGAGTAGCAAATATCATACCGTCTGCACGATAAGTGATAATACGCTCGTTATTAAGAAGCACCGAAATGTCAATAATCGGCTTTAAAACATCACGTGTGATAGCAGCCTCGTTGACTGCTAAGAAACGCTGTACGCTGTCACCACGCTTGAGCTCGACGTTGAGTAACATTCTGCGCTGGGTTTTAAACTCACCTTTTAAGAGCTTTTTCAGCTCTGCGATTTCGTAGTATTCAAGCCCTGCAACAAAGCCGATGCGACCCATATTTACACCGATTAACGGTTTTTTATAGGTAGCGGCGAACTTTGCGTTATGGATGATTGTTCCGTCACCGCCGACAGTGATAGCGACATCACAATACTTTATAACCTCTTCGTCAGAGTCAAAATAGTTTAGGTACTTTTCATGGTCAGTAAGCACTATTAGTTCTTTTAAAGAATTATTTAAAAATATCTCGGCATCGTTTAAAAGCATGAGCTTTGCAATCTGTTCACCGCAAACAAGTGCCTGAGATTTATCGGCATTTATAATAAGTCCGATTTTCATAATATCACCGTATAAATATTATTTCTGATAGATTATTTATCAAGTTCAGTGTGTGAATCTTCGACCACAATTTGTGCGGTCTTATCTGTTTTTAGCGTTGGGGTGTCAGCCTTTTTAATATGTATCAGGTATTCGATGTTGCCCTGAGGTCCCTTTATCGGAGAATAGTCAAGTCCTAAAACATCGAAACCGTTATTCAGACAAAAGTCAATTATCATATCAACAACGTCAATGTGGACCTTTTTGTCACGGACAACGCCGTTTTTGCCGACGTTTTCCTTGCCTGCTTCAAACTGAGGTTTGATTAAGCACACAGCCTCACCATCATCAGATAAAAGCTCTCTTGCAACAGGTAGAATCAGCTTGAGCGAAATGAAAGATACGTCTACTGAGAAGAAGTCGATTTTATCCGGAACCTGCTCATCGGTTACATAACGCATATTTGTGCGTTCCAGATTAACAACACGCTCGTCGTTTCTGAGTTTCCACGCAAGCTGTCCGTAGCCTACATCAACAGAGTAAACCTTCTTTGCGCCATTTTGGAGCATACAATCGGTAAAGCCGCCTGTTGATGCACCGATATCCATAGTAATCTTATCAGTTAAAGTAATAGGGAAACTGTTCATCGCTTTTTCAAGCTTGTAACCGCCACGGCTGACGTATTTCTGGGCTTCTCCTCTTACTTCCAAAGGCAGGTTTTCGTCGTAAGAAACGCCGCATTTGTCAGCTTTCTGATTGTTGACATACACCTGACCAGCCATAATGATAGCTTTGGCCTTTTCTCTGCTTTCTGCAAAGCCTTTTTCAAAAACTAAAACATCAAGTCTTTTTTTCATTTTATCTCCAGTGATTTAATCGTTTTTCATAATCTCACACATAGACTGTGCGTCAAGACAATTCTCTTTTAACGCATCCACAACACCTGAATGAGGAACAAATCTGTCCTCGATAGCAGTGATTTTGTACAGTCCTGTGTAACCGATTTTTGTGAGTTCATAGTCAAAGGTCTCGCCTATTCCGCCTGCTAAAATGCCTTCTTCAAAGAAATGTATCTTTTCAAAGCTCTTGGCAAATTCGATTGCGTTTTTATCAATAGGCTTAATTCTGCATAATTTTAAAATACAGACAGACTCGCCATCTTCTTTCAGCATTTCGTAAGCTTTCACGGCATTTGAGAAAAGTCTGCCATAAGTGATGAGAAGCTTTTTGGCGTTTCTATCACCATATATATCGTAGTTCATACTGCTGTTTTCCATATCAGCAGGGCGGGCAGATTCTCCCCCTCGTGGATAACGGATAGCAACTAAACTGTCACAACCGTAAATTGCGGTATCAAGTGACTGCTTCATCTCGTCAAAATAACACGGTGAGAAAATAGTGGTATTCGGAATTGAGTTGAGCATAGAAACGTCGAAAACACCCTGATGAGTTTCGCCGTCTTCTCCGACAATACCTGCTCTATCAACAGCAACCACCATATGGAGTTTCTGCATAGCGGCATCGTGCAAAAGCTGGTCATAGCCACGCTGTAAGAAGGTAGAATACACAGCAAAAACAGGAATCATACCTTTGCTTGCCATACCGCAGGAGAAGGTTATCGCGTGTTCCTCAGCGATACCGACATCAAAAAATCTGTCTTTATAAATACGTGAGAAATCAAGAAGTCCTGTACCTGTTCTCATAGCGGCAGTAACAGCACAAACACGTTTGTCGCTTTCAGCTATACGGCACAGTGCATCACCGAATACTCGTGAAAAGTCGGTTTTTGATGAAATCGGCTCGCCTGTATCAATGTCAAACTGACCGATACCGTGAAAACTCGCAGAATCACTCTCAGCGTACTGATAGCCCTTGCCCTTTGTTGTGATAACATGGAGCAGTACAGGAGTATTCGCTGACTTTGCCGCAAGGAGTGCTTTTCTCAAAGAGTCGATATCGTGACCGTCAACAGGTCCATAATAGCGATAACCGAGCTGGTCAAACAAGGTATCCTTGTAGATAATGTTCTTTACTCTTGATTTAGAGCGACGGAGCAGACTCTTTGTAGGAGAGCCAACAAGCGGAATGTGTGACAGCAGATTTTCGACACGATTCTTGATACGCAGGTATGACGGTTTCACACGGATTGATGTGAGATACTTTGCCATAGCACCGACGTTTTTGGAAATCGACATTTTGTTATCATTCAGAATAACGATGAAGTTTTTCTTAAAACGTCCTGCGTTATTGAGTCCTTCGTAAGCAAGACCGCCTGTTAAAGAACCATCACCGATAACAGCGATTGTAAGGCTTTCGTCACCCATAAGCTGTTTAGCCTGTGCAATACCGTAAGCCGCTGAAATAGAGGTACTTGAGTGGCCGACATCAAAAGCGTCATACTCACTCTCTGCTCTTTTAGGAAAACCTGAAAGACCGCCTTTTGTGCGGATAGTACCTATGCTCTCGTATCTTCCTGTAAGCATTTTATGGGTATAGCACTGGTGTCCAACGTCCCATACGATGCTGTCTTTCGGACAATCAAAAACATTGTGGAGCATAACCGTGAGCTCAACAACACCTAAGTTAGGAGAAAGATGACCACCGTTTACCGATACTGTATCAATAATCTGGCTTCGAATCTCTTTACATAGCTGTTTTAACTCCTGGTCGCTCAGGTTTTTGATATCCTGTGGTGATTTAATTGTAGATAAAATCTCATTTGACATAAAGTTACCTACTTATCTTTATCTGAAACTAAGTTTAATCGTTTATCATTTATTTCTGTTTGCAAGGCTTATAGCAAGCTCCTTTAAAGTGGAAGTATCTCCTGTAAAAACTTCAAGAGAGCTGATAGCCTTGTCTGTCAGCTCATCAACAAGCTGTTTGCATTTTTCAATACCGAGCAGTGAAACATATGTTGACTTTTCGTTGTCACTGTCACTGCCAACAGGTTTGCCAAGCTGTTCTGAGGTTGATGTTACATCTAAAATATCATCAACAATCTGGAATGCTATGCCGATTGAGTGGGCATACTGTGTAGCGGCATTTATCTTTTCTTCATCAGCACCGCCGATAATACAGCCCATCTCACAGGATGCTTTTATAAGCGCTGCTGTTTTTTTCTCGTCCATTTCCTGCAAAATAGTGATATCAGCACGCTTGCCTTCGTTCTCGATGTCGATAACCTGACCGCCTACCATACCCAGCACTCCGCAGTATTTTGCAAGTGTGTTAGTCGCTCTTAAAGCGAGAGTTGCATCAACGGTACTTAAAACATCGTTACTTGTCATAATCTCAAAAGCAAGGCTCTGTAGAGCATCACCTGATAAAGTAGCGATATCTTCGCCGTAAACCTTGTGGTTAGACGGTTTACCACGACGGTAATCGTCGTCATCCATACAAGGCATATCATCGTGGATAAGCGAATATGTGTGTATCATTTCGACAGCACACGCAAACGGCAGGGCTTTTTTAACATCTTCGCCCATAAGCTCACAAAACAGTAAGGTAAGCAGTGGTCTTATGCGTTTACCCCCACACATCAGCGAATATTCCATAGAGTCGATAAGTGTCTGTTCTGTAAACTCTCCCTGCGGTAAGTAGGCTTTTAAAGCCTGTTCTATCATAAGCTGATAATCTTTAGTATTCTGCATAATAACACCTCAGTCTTCAAAAAGACTGCTTTCTTTATTTTTCATCTTCTCAATTCTTTCGTTGATGTCAACAATCTGACCTTTACAGCTCTCGAGCTTCCTAGTGCAGTAAATAAGAAGTTTGTACGCTTCTTCGTAGAGTTTCATACACTCATCTAGCGGTACATCGCCTTTTTCCATTTTAGCGACAATTGTCTGAAGCTCTTTGTTGGCTTGTTCAAAAGTGAGTTCTTTACTCATATCAATCATCCTCTTGTGAAAGTTGAATAATTTTTGTTAATCGGTGGTTAACACCGCTTCTGGATATAGGCGGTGTGAGCATCTGTCCCATATCTCTTAAAGACAGCTCAGGATACTCAAGTCGAAGCTCGGCAACAGTTTTGAGTTCTTCGCTGAGTGTCAGGAATTTTCCTGATTTCTTGAGCTTGTTGATAGCTTTAATCTGGGTAGCGGAGGCTCCCGCTACTTTCTGGAGGTTAGCTATCTCGGAATTAGTGCGACGATTGGCGGTGTTGCGGATTTGCTTCAACGCTTTTGCTCCCATAACAGTCATCGCAGAATTTGACGCTCCCATAAACGCCAGTAAGTCGGTTATCTGTTCGCTGTCTTTGATATAAGCTATGTACGAGCCGTTACGGTTGAGCATTTTGATGTGGATGTCACACTCCTCTAAATTGCCGATGATATTGCATACATCAGTGCAAAGGTTTTTGTGCACAGCACACAGCTCAAGGTGGTACCCCTTGTCAGGGTCAGTAACAGAACCGCAGGCTAAAAACAAGCCTCTGACAAAAGCTCGCTCGCAGTTTGAATCAGCGATGTTGGCACGATTGACTCTTAAAGTGACATCACGCTCGTCGTGACCGTAAAACTCGAAAATACGTTTACAGTCAAAGCTGTCGATTACTCTGGCTGTATAGGTTTTTGACGCTTTAGAAAGCGGTTTTACGTGTTCTATAATCGGTGAAAAAAGCATTGTGCACAGTGTTACAAAGCGGTCAGCGGTGTGCTTGTTTTCGGTTTTAAAAACAATGCTTGATGAACCAAACTCCCTGCATAACAAAAGCATACCGTAAAGCTCGGCTCGAAGCTCCTCGACATCGAGCACAGCGTTCATACACAATTCTTTTTTAGTATCTGTTGCAAAAGACATAATTTTCCTCTATATCACAGAGTTATGCTTTCCATATATCTCTGTGGTGAATGGCTGATTGCTGGTTGTTGTCATTAAAATGGCTGTTTAAAAGTCGAGCAAGAGTTACTGAGCGGTGTTTGCCACCGGTACAGCCGATGCCGATAACAACCTCGCTCTTGCCCTCTTCTTTATAAAGCGGAATTGTATAATCAAGAAAGTCAATAAGCTTATTTACAAACTCTTTTGTGACATCAAAGCCTAAAACGTACTGTCTTACTTCTTCGTCAAGACCAGTCTTATGCTTGAGGTCTTTAATATAAAACGGGTTAGGCAGACATCTCACATCAAAAATCAAGTCAGCCTCAAGCGGAATACCGTATTTGAAACCAAACGACATACAGGTAACAAGCATACCGTCGCCTGCGTTATGAGTAAACATATTGGTAACACGCTCTTTGAGCTGTTTAGGAGTCATATGTGAAGTATCAATAACGTAGTCGGAGATAATCTTAACAGGCTTCATAAGCTCAATTTCAAGATCAACCGCTTTCTCTAAAGACCCACCTGAAAACTCAGCAGACAGCGGGTGTTTTCTTCTGGTTTCCTTATAGCGGACAATGAGTGTGTCGGCCTTTGTATCAAGGAAGAGAATTCTGAAACGTTTACCAGAGAGCTTACATTTTGAGATAAGGTCAGCAAGCTCGTTGAACATATTGCCACTACGCATATCAACAACAACAGCGACCTTTTTCATACGTTTGTCAACCGAGTTGTCACACAAATCGTAAAATGTATCAAGCAAAAGCGGTGGTATATTATCAACACAGTAAAATCCGATATCTTCCATAGCGTGTAAGGCTGAGGTTTTGCCTGCACCTGAAAGTCCTGTGATAATTACAAACTCCATGGTTCCTCCCTGTTATATTTCAAAAAAATTAAATGTGGATAATTTCTCTCTCTAAGTAATAACCTGTCTGTTCTTTTACGGTGTCCTGAACAAAGCTGATGAGGTTTAACACATCATCACAGGTTGCATCTCCGATGTTGATGATAAAGCCTGCATGCTTTTCTGACACCTGAGCGCCACCGATAGTCTTGCCCTTTAAGCCGCACTGTTCGATAAGTGTGCCAGCAAAATTACCCTCTGGGCGTTTGAACACGCTACCTGCACTTGGGTATTCGAGTGGCTGTTTTGTTTTACGACGAGTCATAAAGTCGTTCATTTTCTCTTTAATCTCGTCTGCATCTCCTGTTTCAAGCTCAAATGTAACCGAAATGATAATATCATCGGTTGTTTTGTAAATGCTGTGTCTGTATGCTAAATCAAGCTCTGATAAAGGCAGGGTAACGATTTCACCCTTGCGTGTGATGTGAGTCACACTTTTGACAACGTCTTTCATCTCACCGCCGTAAGCACCTGCGTTCATATACGCAGCACCGCCTACCGTACCCGGAATACCATATGCAAACTCAAGTCCCTTAAGCGAATTTGAAAGAGCAAATGTACAAAGCTTAGAAAGTATTGCACCTGCACCACAGGTGATTGTATTTTCTTCTAAAGAAATATCTTTAAACTCGCCGTCTAACGCAACCACAACACTTCTCATACCCTCATCGGACACAAGAAGGTTACTGCCGTTGCCGATGATGAACATCGGGATATCGTTTTCGTTACAAGCGGTCACAACAGCTTTAAGCTGTGCAATATCGTTAACAGAAACGAACATATCTGCGTTACCGCCGATTCTGAAGGTGGTGTGTTTAGAAAGTGGTTCCTGTTCTGTATAGCTAAAGCCGTGTTTTTCGGCTAAATCTCTGATTATCTGAAGATTACACATATATCCTCCGTTAGAATGAAATGTTTTTCTCTTTAAAATACTCTTTGAGGTTATCAACACTTGAGTTGACTACAAGCTCCTGTGGGAAGTTGATACTATTAAGCATCCTGACAGCCTCAGGCACGTTAGCGACATCGGTTAAGATATGAGCATCGCTGTCAACAACAACTCTACAGTTGTGCTTTTTACAAAGCTGTGCAATTGTGATGCAATTATTGATGTTGCTTCTGCCGTTACGCATAGCTGAGCTGTTTATCTCAACAAGGGTTGATGTCTGTGCACAGCGCTTGATAACTGTTTCGTAATCATAAGCGTAGTAATCTGAACCCGAGTGGCCGATTACGTTGACATACGGGTTATCACAAACGCTTAAATAAGCCTGTGTGCACTTCTCAACATTCGGCTCGCCGTCGTCAATAGTGATTGAGTGGAGCGATGCTACCACCCATTCGAGATGTCTGAGCAGTTTTTCGTCAGCATCAAGTCGTCCGTTAAAGTCAGCAATATTTGCCTCTATTCCCTTTAAGACTCTTACTCCGTCGATATACTCACCTAAAACGTGTAAATTACGGAAGTATATCTCGTCAGGAGCACCAACCATTGTCATACCGTGGTCAGTGACACCAAGTGCAAAAAGTCCTTTGTTCTTTGCGGCACTCACCATTTCAGTAATGGTGGAATATGCGTGGGTTGAGGCTACTGTATGTGTGTGTAAATCTGCAATAATATTCATTAAATCACCAGTTAGTTTCTATTTTCTTTCTACCGATATCTTCAGGGCTGATATCCATACCGAGGTTCTGTAACAGCTCTCGTGCACCGTTATAGCCCATCTTCTTCTGACGCTGGTTCATAGCGGCAACCTCGATAATAATAGCGAGGTTACGACCAGGCTTTACAGGGATGGTAACAACAGGAACCTCAATTCCGAGTATCTCCATATATTCGTTATCCATACCCATTCTGTCATAAACCTTGGTTGAGTCCCAAAGCTCCATATTGATAACCATATCAATTTTTTCGCTCATCTTGACAGCACCCATACCGAAAATACGTCGAGCGTTGATGATACCGATACCTCTTACTTCGATAAAGTGGCGGATATTGTCAGGTGATGAGCCAACCAAAGATTTCTTTGATACACGCTTAATTTCAACAGCATCGTCAGCGATAAGACGGTGACCACGCTTGATGAGCTCGATTGCGGTTTCTGATTTACCTACGCCGCTGTTACCGATAAGCAGACAGCCTTCGCCGTATACTTCAACCAGTACACCGTGGCGTGTGATACGTGGAGCAAGCTCAACGTTTAAGAATGATACAAGTGCTGCTGTAAGGTCGGAAGTATCATCAGTTGTAGTGAGAAGCGGAACACCGTACTTCTTGACACAACTCACCATCACATCAGACGGAGTGATGTCACGGGCAATAATAACAGCCGGTGGCCTGCGTGATAAAATAGGTTCGAGGTGCTTTATTCTGTCCTCAGGGGCAAGCTCTTTTAAGAAAGAATATTCAGTCATACCAAATACTACAATCTGATCCTCGTCGAAAAAGTCCATATGCCCTACAAGCTGAAGTCCAGGTCTGTCAATAGCTTTAGAATATACTAACAGCTTCTCAGGGTCATCAGGAACATAAAACTCTTTAAGTTTAAGTTCATCAATAATTCTCTTTAAAGATACACTATATTCGCCTTTCATATCTGCACCGACTTTCTTTCGAAAAATAATATTTGTTTACAGGCATACTTATACAGATTTAATTATACTCCTATATGATGATTTTTTAAACCTATAAAAGAACATTTTGCGTAAAATATGCATAATTTTGCATATTTTTTACTCATATTTGCACCATGTTAATACTGATGAATAAGCAAAATATTCCTGCACACAATAATACGGGTGATATTATGCTGGTTATACTTATAAGGACAGCTCTTTTGTACGCTTTTATTATCCTTGCTGTGCGACTTATGGGAAAGCGTCAAGTGAGCGATATGCAAACTTCTGAGCTTGTTATAACGCTCATAATCTCCGATATTGCTGCAATTCCTATGCAAAGTGTGGAACAACCTCTTTTTACAGGATTTCTGCCTATTATGGTACTGGTTTCGCTCGAGATAATAGTCAGTATTCTGATGCTGAAAAGCTCTAAGTTCAGAAACATAATCTGCGGTAACCCGATAGTTATCATAAAGGACGGAAAGATCTTAGAGCCACAGCTTAAGAAACTACGCATCAGCTACGAGGATTTGTACAGTCTTTTACGTCAGCAGGAGATTTTTGATGTCAGTGAAATTAAGTACGGTATTGTAGAAACAAACGGCAGCGTAAGTGTACTAAAAAACCAGGAGGATAACGGATGAAACGGATATGGGTAGCGATTATTTTACTGTTGATTTGCGCAATTATTTCTGGTACAGAGTACATCACTGTTTATAAAAGCTGTGAAAAATATACAGATATACTGGATGAAGCAGAAAAATATATTTCCGATAAAGAATATAAAAAAGCCACTGATACAATCGAATCCGCACAATACAACTGGGAAAAATCGAAGAAAACACTCAATGTATTTTTGATACACAAAGATGCAGACGCTATCTCAGAAAATCTTGCAAAACTCAGAGAATCAGCAGAAGAAAAAAATATAGACACCTTTTTATCGGTGTCTAAAAAAACAAAAAGGCAGCTGCTCCGTTTAAAACAGAGCGAACTGCCTGATTTGGAAAATATATTGTAAGATGAAAGATTAGTTCTTTTCTTTCTTCTCTCTCTTCTGCCACATAACCCAGAGAGGACCAGCGATACAAAGTGATGAATAACAACCTGAGATTACACCGATCATCATTGGAAGTGCGAAGCCCTGAACTGAATCAAGACCGAAGATTGTAGCGACAACGTATACTGTACCAATAGCAGCAAGTGTTGTGATAGAAGTACAGATTGTACGCTTTAATACTGCAGATGCACTGTGGTTGAATACATCAGCGACGTCAGCCTTAGGGCCAGCGAGCTTTCTCTCTTCTCTTACTCTGTCGTAGATAACGATTGTATCGTTAAGTGAGTAACCTAAGATCATAAGTACTACTGCGATAAAGTTAGAGTCGATTGGCATACGGAAGATAACGTACATAAAGTAGATCATAGCTACGTCGTGGAAAAGTGCAACGAGAGCCATAACACCGGCTGAAAGACCGCCGATAATCTTAAATCTTATAGTAACGTAAAATACCATAAGTACACAAGCGATGAGAACCGCTGTAAGACACTTGAGTAAGAACTTTGTACCCATAGCAGCTTCTACAGAGCTTGACTCCTGATATACAAAGTTGTTCTCAGGGAAATTCTCTGTGAGCTCTTTTGTGATAGTGTCCTGTGTTGCTGTATCGATAGCAGATTCACCTGAGAAGTTGATATCGATAACATAAGCGTCATCAGTTTCTGTGTTGTTCATAATATCCTTGGATACTGTGAATGTAACAACGTTGTTAGGTGTAGCTTTCTGGATAGTATCCTTAAGAGCATTTTCATCAACCTCACCAGTGAAGCTGTAAGAGATGATAGCACCGCCCTTGAACTGGATGTCAAGAGTTGCACCAAAAATGAAGTTGCAGATAATACCAATTAAAATGATACCTAAAGAGATGCCAAAGAAAATCTTACTACGACCAATAAAGTTTAAGTCTTTTTTCATTTTTTAGCACCTCCGAACAGAGAGTTTTTGCGAACGCACTTAAAGCCGGCAATACTCTTGAGCATAACTCTTGAGAGGAATACGCCCATAATGAAGTTAGAGATTGTACCCATTAAGAGAGTGTAACCGAATGCGTAGATAGTACCTGTTGTTGAAGCACCGAACAGCCATGAGAGGATGTTTGATGGACCAAATACGAGAAGTAAGATAACAGATACGATAACGACAGTCATATTACCGTCGATGATAGCTGTGAGTGAGTTTTTAGTACCCTTTTCAATAGCGCCGTCTAAAGTCTTGCCTGACTTGAACTCGTCCTTGATACGCTCAGCAGTGATGATGTTAGCGTCAACACCCATACCGATAGAAAGGATGATACCTGCAATACCAGGGAGTGTCATTGTGAATGAATCAAATGCAGGGAAGAATCTTGTGATAGCTGCGATTGAAAGACCCATCTGACCTACAAGCGCGATAACAGCAATTAAGCCAGGGATTCTGTACATAGCAATCATAAATACTGCAATGATGATAAATGCGATGATAGCCGCATAACCCATAGCTACTAAAGAGTTCTGACCAAGAGTTGGGCTGATAGAGCCGTATGATGCAGTTTCAAGAGCAAATGGAAGTGCACCACCGTTGATCTGGTTAGCAAGCTTTGTAGCCTCTTCAGCTGTGAAGTCACCTGTGATAGATGCTGAACCGCCTGTGATACCGTTCTTGTTCTTCTCGTTGTTTTCAACAACCGGTGCAGAAAGTAAAGTTTCATCCATATAGATGCCAATAGATTTGCCTAAATTTGCTTTAGTAGCTTCAGCGAAAATCTCAGCACCGTCAGCTGTTAAGTCTAAAAGTACGAGGTACTCACCTGCAGAACCTGTTTCTGTGTTAACGCCGGCCTCAGCCTTAGCAACAGAAGAACCGTCCATTAATACGTTGCCTGCCTCATCTCTGAATGTGAGCTTTGCAGTAGCTGCGAGCTCATCAATAGCCTTAACAGGGTCAAAGTTTGTTTCGTCCTCTTTCCAAGGGAAACGTACGATAATACGATCACTGTTGTAGTCAGCATAAAGCTCGTAGTCAGTGATACCGTTTGAAACCATACGGGTTTCGATAATTGCTTTTGCAGAGTCTAACTGCTCATCTGTGGCGTCAAAGTCATCAGCCGGTTTGAATGTAGCTTCAACACCGCCACGGATGTCAATTCCCCATCTAATGTCATCGATGCCCTTGATTACTGTTTTCTCGATATCTCCGTCGTAGTATGATACGCCGAAAATTGAAGAAGCAGCAAACAGGAGAATCAGAAGAGCAGTGATGAAGAAAACAGGCTTTGGAATTCTTTTCATGCCTTGGACCTCCATAAATTTTGTGTTGTCAAAAGTGACTGCAAAGTATGTAAAAACAAAAACTCTGCTACGGTGTACACTTTTAACCATAACAGAGTAATTATACTTTTTAATCACAAAAAAGTCAACAAAAGTATGTGAAATCTTTGTGATATTTATTTAATTTTGTCAAAAAACGACGTGTTAATTCTATCAAAGAATTATCTTTACATTTCGAGTAAACGCTCAACCGCACACAGCTTTGCACAAACAGTGAAAACATCCATAGCTTTTGAAAGGTCCTCTACGCTTGGAGCTGTTGGTGCTACACGGATATTGCTATCCTTAGGGTCCTTGCCGTATGGATATGTTGCGCCTGCACCAGTGAGAATTACACCAGCATCCTTGCACATAGCTACAACCTTTTTAGCTGTGCCGTCCATAACATCAACACTTACAAAATAACCGCCCTTTGGCTCTTCGTAAGAAACAATGCCGTATGGCTTTAGCTCTTCTTTAAGCTTATTTACAACAAGGTCAAAGCGTGGCTTTAAAATATCCTTGTGCTTCTTCATATGAGCTTTCATACCGTCTAAATCACCGAAAAATCTCACGTGACGGAGCATATTGATTTTATCAAAACCGATAGTCTGGTACTTGTACTTGTTCTTGATTATATCCATATTGTTCTTAGATGCCGCCATTGCCGCTACACCTGAACCAGGGAATGTAATCTTAGATGTTGAACAAAATTCGATAGGAAGGTCAATGTTGCCTGTTTTCTCACACTCTTCAAAAATATTGAGCAGTGGTACTTCCTCATCTGTTAAGTCGTGGATAACATAAGCGTTATCCCACATAATTTTAAAGTCCTTAGCAGCAGGCTGTAACTTAGCAAAACGCTTAACTGTTTCGTCTGAATATGTGATACCCTGTGGGTTTGAATATTTCGGAACACACCAGATACCCTTGACAGACTCGTCTTTTATCAGTTCTTCAACTACATCCATATCAGGACCATTCTCGGTCATAGGAACTGTAATCATCTCAAAACCAAAGTATTCTGTAATACCAAAATGTCAGTCATAACCAGGTACAGGGCACAAGAACTTTCTGTTCTTAACCTCAAACCAAGGCGCACAACCCTCTGCAGGGGATGTTGTCATAAAGCAAGCGATTGTATCAAACATCATATTAAGACTAGAGTTACCGCCAACCATAACCATATCAGGAGTAACCCCCATTACGTCAGCCATAAGCTTCTTGCATGATGGGATACCATCCATAATGCCGTAATTACGGCAATCCTGACCATCGATTGTGACACACTCAGCATCGCTGTTGATGATATCAAGCATTGAGCGTGAAATCTCAAGCTGTTCTGCACAAGGCACACCTCTTGACATATTGAGTGAGAGGTTCATCGCCTTGATATCGCTATATTCTTTGCTTAGTTTTTCGTATTCTGCCCTAAGCTCGGCAGTGTTCATTTCCTTATATAACATTTTGCACCAACTTCTATTAAAAATTGCAAAAATCACGAATTGCTACCTAATATAATAACCCTAAAAAGTATTTTTTGCAATACCATTTCCAAAATCTTGCAAAAAGATATTCGTTATATATTATGCACAATTTAGTGAAAAATATACAAAAAGAGGCCCGAATGTCTCGAGCCTCGAAAGAAATCGCAGTGATTTATCAGTAGTATTTGTAATAACCGTAGTTGCGACCTTTGTACTTTTTGCGGTCCTGAAGTGAACATCCAACCTTCAAAAAACCGAGCACTTTAGAGTCAGCCAGCTTTAACGCCTGCACAGCTTTTTCGATATCGCCGTGTGATGTCACCTTTTCTCTTACGATAAGAACGTAACCTGCGATATGCTCCTTAAGAAGAAGTGTATCGGTAACTACACCGATTGGTGGTGTATCAAGGATAACGTAGTCATACTGGTTCTTAGCAAGGTTCATAAATGTCGAAAAAGCATTTGAACCGATAAGCTCGGACGGGTTAGGTGGAACAGCACCAGATGTAAGGACATCAAGGCACGGAACTACAGAACGATGAACAACGTCTTCAAAATCAGCAAACTGACCTACAACCTCGGATAAGCCAACGCTATTCTTAATCTTCAGAAGATTATGGACATTAGGACGTCGAAGGTCGGTGTCGATAAGCAGAACCTTCTTACCCATCTTAGCGAATGAAATAGCCAAGTTTACCGTAGCGGTACTTTTGCCCTCACCCTTTGACCATGAAGTAACAGCCACACAAGGATTATTCTCTGCAACAAGTGAGAAAACAAGGCTTGTACGTGCAGATTTGTAACCCTCTACGATAGCAAACTTACTGTCATTATTGATAATATTTCGTGTCTTTTCAGAAGCACCAAGGCGTTTTTTCTTAGAAATCAGTTTCATTTTTTCTTCGCACCGCCTTCCACTTCGAAATCTATAATCTCAGCAAAAACAGGAATCTTGTACAACTCGTAAAGATCATCCTCTGGTTTAACGGTTGTATCAACAATCTCAATAAGGAATGACACACCTAAAGCGAGAACAAGTCCGCCTAAGAATCCCATCATTACATACTGCTTGACATTTGGTGATGACGGGTTTGATGGAATAGATGCTTCGTCTACAGTGTCAACCTTACCAGCCTCACCAAAATACTTAGCAAAAACCTTCGGAGCTTCCTCGGCTACCTGATTAGCTACATTAGCAGCAGTTACAGGGTCTAAAGAGGTTACTCTGATTTCAAGGAAGTAAGAATCCTCGATAGCACTGATAGTAACAGCATTACCCGCAATGATACTCTTCATATCAGGGTCTTTCTGGAAAAGAACAGTACAGGTATTTGCAAGCATAACAGACTGAGTGATATCGTTAGTATCAACCTCACTGTTATCCTGACCGGTTGAAGTTGAAACATTACCGCTGCTGAACCCAGCATTATTCTGTACAAGAATTAAAGCAGTAGTAGTATACGTAGGTGCAACAAAGAAAGATACGTAAAAATACGCAAGCACAGTGCCCACCAGCGTCATAATTATGATAAGCTTAATATGTGCCAAAAACATCTTAAGGATATCGTTAACAGTTAATTGCCTTGACATATTAACCCCCTATTATTCAAAATCTTACACAGTATATGATATAACATTGATAATGAATAATTATTCTAATTTAGAATTATGTAAATTAAAATAAAAAGGTGAGAGAAATAAATCTCTCACCCGTTTTACTTTTTCATTAAAATCAGCCGAGAATACTGAGGAGTACACCAGCAGCAACAGCTGAACCGATAACACCGGCAACGTTAGGACCCATAGCGTGCATGAGCAGGAAGTTACCAGGATTTTCCTCCTGACCAACCTTGTTAGATACACGAGCCGCCATTGGAACAGCGGATACACCGGCTGAACCGATGAGTGGGTTAACCTTACCACCTGTCATAACGTACATAAGCTTACCGAAGAGCAAGCCGCAAGCTGTACCAACACAGAATGCTGTAAGACCGAGAGCGATGATGCCAAGTGTCTTTGTTGTAAGGAAGTTAGTACCTGTAGCAGTAGCACCTACTGTTACACCAAGGAAGATTGTGATGATGTTCATAAGCTCGTTCTGAGCAGTCTTGTTGAGTCTGTCAACAACGCCTGACTCCTTGAAGAGGTTACCAAGCATGAGCATACCGATAAGTGGTGCAGCACTTGGGAGAAGAATTGAACATACAACTACAACGATGATTGGGAACAGAATCTTCTCGAGCTTTGAAACAGGTCTTAACTGCTCCATAACTACAGAACGCTCTTTCTTTGTAGTGAGAGCCTTCATGATAGGTGGCTGAATGATAGGAACAAGCGCCATATATGAGTAAGCAGCAACCGCAATAGAACCTAAAAGGTGAGGTGCGAGCTTAGAAGTTACATAAATAGCAGTAGGACCGTCAGCACCACCGATGATACCGATAGCACCAGCCTCAGCAGGTGTAAAGCCAAGGTAAATAGCACCGATGAATGTAAGGAAGATACCAATCTGAGCAGCAGCACCTAAGATGAAGCTCTTAGGGTTAGCGATAAGCGGACCAAAGTCAGTCATACAACCGATACCAAGGAAGATAAGCGGTGGGTAGATACCGAGCTTAACACCCTGATAGAGGTAGTAAAGAAGACCGCCGTAAGTAGGAACGTTAACATACTGCTCACCGTTAAGCGTTGTGACAGCGTAGTCAATCTTATCGTGAGTGAGCATATACTCAGCGAGCGGCACCATATCAGTAGATGGGGCAGCCATAATAGCAGGATAAAGGTTAACGAGTAACATACCAAATGCGATTGGTAATAAAAGTAAAGGTTCGTACTGCTTTTTGATAGCAAGAAATAAAAGTACGAATGAGATGCCGATCATAACGTAGTTCTGCCATGTAAGGTCAACAAGACCAGAGTCGTAATAAAGACCGACGAGAGATTCTAATAATCCATTCCAAATAGCCATTCTTTACACTCCTCCTGTCTTAAAATGGTCTGGTGTTAGCTAAAACACCGGCATGTCCCCAAGCAGAGCGTGAGCCTGCTTTGCGGATGTTTTTAATTCTGACGTTGCCCTCTCCGTAGATAAAATCAACAGCAGCAGCGATACAAGCAAGCACCTCAGGGCTTACACCACCAGCAGCAGTAGCTGAAGAAGAGCCCCCAGTTGCACCTGTACCCTTAGGGGTATCGTCATCATCATTGTTTTTCTTAGACTTTTTCGGTTTGTTCTGGATATTATAAACGATAGTACTGTAAATCTTGATTACACAGATTAACAGAAGTAATACCGAGAAAACTACAACAAAGCCAGTGAGCAATATTGTAAGTGACATGGTAAGTTTCTCGTCCATAAAACAACCCCCCATATTTCAAATTTAGTCATTGTATAGTATATACCAAAAACAATACAATTTCAACAAAAATATGGGGGTAAATAAATATTTGTTTATTTTTCCAATTAAGTTAGAAAATTAACAATCTTTTTGTCACTAAACGCTCACAGGATAATACAGATAAGTCCGTTACAACCATCGTTGATGATTTTTTCAATCGTCTCGCCCACCTTAGCCCGTGCCTGTGGTGGCATACGATAGAGCTTGTTGTTGAGTCCCTCGGAAACCAGCTCGTTCACAGACTTGCCGAAAATGTTGGACTCCCAGATTTTTTGAGGGCTTTCTTCAAACTCTTTGAGCAGATATGTAACAAGCTCTTCGCTCTGCTGTTCGCTTCCTACAATCGGGGTTACCTCTGCGGTTGTATTTATCTTCATCATATGAATACTAGGGGCGCTGGCTTTCAGCTTGACACCGTATTTGCCGTTTTGCTTGATTATCTGAGGTTCTTCGAGTTTTAGCTCATCGAGTGTCGGCATAACAATTCCGTAACCGGATTCTTTAACCTGCTCATAAGCCTTAGAAATCTTATCAAACTGTGATTTTTTCTGTGATAACTCAAAAATGCAATCGAGCAGAGATTTTTCGTCATTTATCTCGATACCTGTTTTCTCGGACAGGATTTTAAAGAACAAATCGCCCTTTAGCTCTACGCTGACGCCTGCACTGCCCTTTCCTAAATCAAGGGTGGTAAGCTGTGCTTTGTCAACATACTCACACTTTGATACACTGTCAAGCACCTGCTGAATCTCACGGATTTTCTGCATACTGCCTGAATTCTCTCTGATACATTCAAACACATTAGATTTGAGCCAATGGTCTTTCGGCAAAGTTACAAGCCACTTAGGAATACTGACCCTAACTTCTCTTACAGGAAACTCAAATAGCACCTGAGCTAAAATTGCTTTGATTCTGTTTTCGTCGAGCTCGATACAATTTACAGGTAAAACAGGCACCTGATACTTACGTGTCAACTCGCCCGCAAGCTCAGAACACTCTAACGAATCAGGATTCAGAGAGTTTAACAGCACAATAAACGGCTTATTTATCGCTTTTAGCTCTGATACAACACGCTGTTCGGCTTTGACGTAATCCTCACGTGGTATCTCCCCTATTGTGCCGTCTGTTGTAACAAGCAGACCAATTGTGCTGTGCTCGTTTATTACCTTCTGGGTTCCAATCTCTGCAGCTCGGTCAAACGGCATTTCGCTTTCATCCCATGGGGTTTTTACCATTCTTTTGGTATCATCCTCCATATATCCCATAGCACTGTCAACAACATAGCCCACACAGTCAATCATTCTGACTTTAAGGGTTGCTGTGCTGTCCACGTTTATCTGTACGGCTTCTTCTGGAATAAACTTAGGCTCGGTTGTCATTATTGTTCTGCCACCTGATGACTGTGGCAACTCGTCTTTAGTGCGACGTCTGAGATTCTCGTCTACTATGTTTGGCAACACTATCGAGTCCATAAACCGCTTTATAAAAGTTGACTTACCTGTTCGAACAGGTCCGACTACACCTATGTATATGTCACCATGTGTGCGACTACTGATATCTTTGTATATGCTTCTTTCTTCCATATTTTCCTCCGATGCACTATTGATACTATAATGTATGAGGACAACGGAAGTATTATGACTCAAATATAAAACCGCCCGATAAACTCAGGCGGTCATTGATGTTTTTATTCTGTTATAGAATTATAAATCAAGCATACGGATGAGTGACGGCAGAGCTGTTTCGAACTTTGTGCCATACCAGTGTGACTCATCGTCCACTGTGTTTTCGATACACTCAACTGTATAATCTGATGCAATCTGCACAGCATCAAACATACTCTTACCCTGCATATATGCTCCAACAAAGGCTGATGAGAAGATGTCGCCTGTACCGTGGAAGCTCTTGCTGATTCTTCTGTGAACATATGGAGTCTGCTCACCGTTATCTGCGATAACAACGTTCATTTCTTTATCATCATAGCATACGCCTGTGATGATGATTGTGCCTTTGCAAATCTCTGACAGCTTGCTGATAAGCAAATCAACATAAGCCTTGTCGTATGACTCTTTATACTCAACTCCTGTCAAGAAACAAGCCTCTGTAATATTAGGCAGAATGATATCAGCCTTTGAGCACAGATATGCCATACCCTTTACATATTCATCATCAAAACCCCAGTAAAGCTTGCCGTTATCAGCCATAGCAGGGTCAACGATAATTTTCGCATCTTTTCTCTTTAATGTATCAAAAATATCACTTACATACTCAATCTGCTGTGTTGAGCCGAGATAGCCAGTATAAATAGCATCAAAAGAAATACCCTCTTTGAGCCAATGCTCTTTGATTGACGGAAAATCGCCTGACAAATCGTTTACTGTGTAGCCTGAAAAACCGCCTGTGTGTGTAGAGAGCACTGCTGACGGAAGAATACAGGTTTCGTGTGAGCAAGCGGAAATGATAGGCAGAGCTACTGTCAATGAACATTGACCAAGACAAGAGATGTCCTGAATAGTAAGAATTCTTTTGTATGCCATATAAACCTCTCCTTTTATAAACAAAAAATGTTCTTTAATCACGAATAATAGCACTTAACGTTTTATTCGTCAAGATTTTTCAGTACATTTTGTGCAAAAAAACAGCGAGTGACAATTCACCCGCTGAATTTTTATTTATTCGGTTGGCACAAGTAACATTTGAGCTGATTGTAAAATATCTTCTTCAAGTGCATTTTCACTTTTGAGCAGGTCTTCCTTGGTGCGATACAATTTAGCTATATCCCACGTATTTTCACCTTTATCGGCAAAATACAGCACCAGCGAACAATCATCACATACAACAGGTTTTTCCTCGAGTGTCATAACATTTGTCAACGGATTTGCTGTCACAGTTTCGCACAAAAGCAAGGTTTCCTTAAGCTCTATTCTCAGCTCCAGCGTTGAGGCATCAGACAGCCTGTAGCTGATACTGTTGACAGAACATCCGCAAAGCTGTGCACGGTCAAAGCTTCTGGAAGGCACAGGCGTATATTCAATCTCTACACTTCGCTCGACATAAAACGGAGCGTCCTCCTTGTCTTTTAACAGCATACAAACGCTCGCTTTACCGTTAAGCGACAAGGTAGAGTCGCTTATCACAGGCGAAACACTGACGCTCTCACAGTAAACGTCAAGCACCTTGCTGATTTCCATAGTATCAAGCTTTACTGTTGACTTTACAATATGGTTAAAACTCTCGCAACTGTGACTACACTCACAACTGAGCATTTCACGTTTGTTTTCTGTCATATACTTTGTCGAGTATGCATCTTCGACAATACTCAGTGTTTTAGGCAAATATCCCATTTCTGAAAAGCAGAGTTTTACATCAAGACACAGCGATGTGCCGTCACTCATCTGGTCATTTTTGAGATGCAAATCGTAAGACATAACTTCAAGCGACTCGACGTTCACGGTTTCATCAGTAACCCCATCGCAATCAATGACTCTGTTAATCGGGAAAACATACGACAGATGCTCAATTTCACCGCTGTCTATATCAGAAATATACATAGCTTTTAAGGTGATTTCAGCATTCAGCATCAATTTGTTGTGGATGCTTTTCAAATCTGTCATTGACGCTGTGACAGAGTAACTGAGCAGTGACTCAACAGGTGGCTTGTTTAAAAGCGTTATGTCCTCGTTTACAGAAAACTGTTCCTGACAGATAGCACAAAGGTCAGACACGGTGACTTCACGCTTTTTCACCTGCAGGTCACAGTCATCATCAAAGCTGTAAAAGCCCGTCTGCTCTTTGGACACAACCTTTGCTGACAAAGAAAATGCACCGTGAATCACAAGCTTGCGAGGGCTGAGTGCTCTGCAGTTTATGTACTCGCACTTTGTATTGCAGAGCACAATGTACTGCTCAGGTGTGGACTTGAGGCTGAAATTAGCAGAAAACGGCACTGTCTGGGTAAAGCTTCGGATATTGTGGCGTATGCTGTCGCAATAAAGAATCCTGACCATTGAGATACCATCAACGGTGAGTTGTCCACCCGAAATCACACGTGTATGCACCTTTGGTATAAGCGTACACTTTAAAATTTTTTCGATATCAGGACAATAATCAGGCAGAGTTACATCGACATCGACAATCTGCTCGTTGACAGTATCTAAAAAATTGTTCGGATATGAAATTGAATGTTTTGAAAAATTATATTCCATACTTTGTTCTCCTTTTTAATTTCTATGAAATTGTATTAGAGAACACATAAATTTATGACAAAAGCATCACTCTCATTCGCTGTCGGTCAAAAAGCCTCTGAGCTTGTTGTGTCTAACAAGATGTATATGTCCACGTTGAGCCTTATGTTCAACATGTCGGATACGTTCACACTTAACACCAAACATTTCGCTCTTTGATATCTATATAAAAAAAGCAGGCTACAATGTAACCTGCTTTTATCAGCTATATCCTCTGGACCTGAGATACTCTTCAATCCTCTTATCATCATAGAAAACAAGGTCTTTGCATCCTGCCAAAAATTCGTTATGATGCAGAACCTCATGATGCAGAGTCTTTTTAAGGTGCTTGTAATACTCCTCTTTTGAGCAATTTTTAAACACCTTAATAAAGCTACCGTAATAGATAACAATGTGTCTGCCCAGGTTATCGTGCTTATATACACCCAGAATGTATAAATCATTATTGACTGCACAAGGATGAAGACGAGAATCGGGTTGCAGTACAATACCACCGTTGAGCTCTCTGTACAGCTCTTTAGGCAGTTCGTCTGCAATCTCATCGAGCATCTGCCCACATTCTTCAAATGTAATCATTAGTCAATAAAATCTCTGAGCTTTTTGCTTCTGGACGGATGACGGAGCTTTCTAAGAGCCTTTGCCTCAATCTGTCGGATACGTTCACGAGTTACGTTGAACTCCTTTCCGACCTCTTCGAGTGTACGGCTTCTGCCGTCTTCTAAGCCGAAACGGAGTCTTAATACTTTTTCTTCTCTTGGGGTGAGAGTGTCTAATACCTCCATGAGCTGTTCTCTGAGCATTGTGTGTGATGCAGCATCTGCAGGAGCAGGGGCGTCATCGTCAGGAATAAAGTCACCTAAGTGGCTGTCCTCCTCCTCACCGATAGGGGTTTCCAGTGACACAGGTTCCTGAGCAACACGCATAATCTCTCTTACCTTATCTACAGGCATATCGAGTTCATCAGCGATTTCCTCAGCTGTCGGCTCGTGGCCGTTCTGGTGTAAGAGCTGTGAAGAAACTTTCTTAACCTTGTTGATTGTTTCAACCATATGAACAGGAATACGTATAGTACGAGCCTGGTCAGCAATCGCACGAGTGATAGCCTGTCTGATCCACCATGTAGCATATGTTGAGAACTTGAAGCCCTTTGTGTAGTCAAACTTCTCAACAGCCTTAATAAGACCTAAGTTACCCTCCTGAATAAGATCAAGAAAATGCATACCACGACCGAGGTAACGTTTAGCGATACTTACAACAAGTCGCAGGTTAGCTTCTGACAGACGCTTTTTAGCAGCGGCATCACCCTGTGAAATGCGGATAGCAAGCTCAACCTCTTCTTCAGATGTAAGCAGAGGCACTCGTCCGATTTCTTTAAGATAAACTTTTACAGGGTCATCGATAGCGATGTTGTCTGATGGCTCAGCGCCCTCAACCACTACACCTGAATTACCGTCAGGGTCAACACCCTCGAGTGATAACACTTCGAGTGGGATATCGTCGATGATATCATCCTCTACAATCTCAACACCTGCACTCTCAAGTGAGTCGTACAGTTTCTCGAGTTGTTCCGGTTCAAAGTCAATTTCACCTATTGCGTCTAAGATGTCTTTGTTTGACAAAGAGCCTTTTGCCTTACCTAAATCGGTTAAATCTTTAATAATTGTCTTCTTATCTGTTGTAGGAGCTGCCATAGTATCCTTTTCCTTCCTTGAATTGATATTTCTATAATAGAATTAAATAAAACATCATTGGTGTTTTTTCTTAAGATTTTTCAAAAGAGAGTCAAACTCGTCCGCACTTGATGAGGCAATGTCTTCATCGGTAGGTTTAGAGCTCTCGTCTTTGATGATAGATATATATTCCATAAGTGCCGTATCAGTAGCGGCGACCTTTGAATATCGTGAGATGATTTCAGCAATCGACGATACCTCGTCGGTTGTAAAATCTGCCGACAGGGTTGTCAGCGGTTCTTTGTGTTCCTTTATTCTCTCAGAGAAATATGAGAACAAACGTTTATTAAAATCGGTCACAAACTCGTCGCACGAAATATGTTTTTCGATGAGCGGGAGCTTGTCCGGATTATTTATAAGATAAGCAATCAGGTTCTGCTCTGCTTTAGTGGCTCGTGGTTTCTTTGAATGTTCAGGATTCATCTTATCGTTTCTGCCGCTGATGTCACTCTGTAGCTTTGAGAACTCGGATTTTCTGTCGTTATAGTACTTTGAGCGGACAGATTTTCTGATTTGCTCTTTTATGGATGCTTTTTCGACATCGACCTCAGAGGCGAGCTTAGACGCATAGAGGTCCTGTTCAATATCATTATCAAGGGTAGCTAAAACCTTGACCGCCTGTGACAGATAAGCGAACTTACCGTCTGTGGTATCGAGATTAAAACTACTTTTCAGCTTCAACAATCTGTACTCGATATCATTACCGCTGTTTTCAAGTATGTGTTTGAACATACTAGGACCTTTGTCGCCGTTTTTTCTGATGAATTCATCAGGGTCCTTGCCGTCAGGAATGGTTATGACTCTGACTACAAGTCCTGCGTTACGCAGAATATTTATCGCTCTGGCTGTCGCCTTCTGTCCTGCCTCATCGGCATCGTAGCAGATAATAACCTCGTCACAGTAGCGTTTCATAAGCATAGCCTGCTCGGTTGTCAAAGCTGTGCCCAAAGTAGCAACAGCGTCAGTAAAACCAGCCTGATTGAGTGCGATTACGTCCATATAGCCTTCGCATAAAATCAGCCGTCTGTTACCACTGTTTTTAGCGTTATTGAGCGAAAACAGATTCTGGCTTTTGTTGAACACAATAGTGTCTGAAGTATTGAGATATTTAGGTTTCTGGTCGCTCATAATACGACCGCCAAAAGCTATCACGTTTCCCCTTAAATCTATAATCGGGAACATCGCACGGTTGACAAATCTGTCGACAACGCCGTTGCCTGAACGTGTTTTAAAAACAAGATTTGCGGCAATCAGCTCTGAATCAGTAAACCCCTTTGATTTAAGATGATTGGTAAGGGCAAAGCGATTATCAGGCGAAAAACCAAGTCCGAAGCGGGTTATGGTTTTATCACTTAATGCACGTGAATGAAGATAAGACAGTGCTTGTCTGCCCTCATTACTGTAAAGCTTGTTGTAATAAAAACGGGCGGCTTCTCGGTTAGCTTCAAAAACTCTTGTTCTCAGCTTACTCATAGAGTCATCGACCGCATCCTCAGGTACCGTCATTCCTGCCCTTTGAGCAAGAAATTTGACAGCTTCCATATAGTCGAGGTTCTCAATCTTCATCACAAAGGTGATGACATCTCCTCCTGCTCCACAACCAAAGCAGTAAAAAGAGCCGTTCTCCGTATAAATATTAAAGGAGGGCGTTTTCTCGCCGTGAAAAGGACACAAACCAACAAGGTTTCTGCCACGGCGTTTGAGCTGCATATACGATGACGCAATATCAGAAATATCGGATCTGAACTTAAGCTCTGATATGAATTCTTCCGGCAGTCTCATTTTCCCCCTCCTTACCTGCTATAAAGTGAAAAAAGTCCAAGCATAGACTAATTACGCAAAAACTATTCTTTTCCCTTTATTTTATGGAATTTTCTGAAAATATTTATAAAGCTGATAAAAGTCTTCTGGACTCTGACAGCTTTTTACTCACAATTATGTAATAACAATTGTAACGATTATCTGTATCAAAAAACCGGACACCTCATTGACACGCCCCCTGTCAAGTAGACACTTTTTGTGGACACCTGTTATGCAGCATAAGCATAACGGACTTCCATCGGGGTTTGTCCTGTTTTGAGCTGTATTCGCTCATTGTTGTAAAAATAAATATATTCATCTACAAGAG
>JAFUKO010000064.1 GCA_017473555.1 Ruminococcus sp.
CCTCGTCAGAGGGAGCCTTGTAGGTGGTTGCTATCACATTGAAGCCTCCACTTGTCAGGGGAGGTGTCTACGGCTTGCCGTAGACGGAGGGGTAGTTTGGTAATAAAAATAAAGGTGAAATATGGAACAACGAAAGTTAATAGAGTTCTTGGGTTTGATAGAAAAGCTAAAATGCAACACACGTCATTCGTGGACATCAAGCGGTAGACGTGAATCTGTCGCAGAGCACTCGTGGCGGCTTGCGACTATGGCACTGCTTTGTGCTGATGAGTATCCGTTGCTTGATATTAACAAGGTGATTAAGATGTGCCTTGTTCACGATTTCGGTGAAGCGGTTACTGGAGATGTGCCGGCTTTTTACAAAAATGATGAGCACGAGCAAAAGGAACAACAGGCGATTGAGTTTTTGCTCTCAAAACTTCCCAAAAGTACAGCGGTTGATTTGAAAGATTTATTTGATGAAATGAATGAACTTGAAACGGATGAAGCAAAACTATTTAAGTCACTTGATAATCTTGAGGCAATCGTTTCTCACAATGAGGCGGATATCTCCAGTTGGATAGAGATGGAGTATGAAGAAAACCTCGTGTATGGTAAAGAGAACTGTGAGTGGTCGCCATACACTAAAGAGCTTAGAGAGGTATTAAGACTAGACAGCATAAGAAAAATTGAAGAAGCAAAAAATTAAGGACTAGCGTTTTTTCGCTAGTCCTTTTTTATGTTGGTGTAATTTGTATTTTGTTAACTTGCGTTTTTATGCAAAATCTTACATCTGCTCTGGGCAGGTGATAGAAAACATTGTGAGCACGTTGTTGATTACTGTTTTAACACAGATGCAAAGTGCAAGTCTTGCCTGAGTTAAAGATTCGTCCTCACCCTTAACACGACAAGCGTTGTAGAACTTGTGGAAGAGTGTAGCGAGTGTTGTAACGTAACGTGTAATTTTTGTAGGGTCGTAGTCAACAGCAGAAGAAATGATCTGTGACTCAAATGATGCGAGGTGGTGAATAAGCTCGAGCTCCTCGCTCTGGGTTAAGAGTTTTAACTCATCATCTGTGCACTCTCTTGGTGTCACGCCATCTGCAGCTAATGCTCTTAAAATAGAACAGATTCTTGCGTGTGCGTACTGAACGTAGTATACAGGGTTCTGGTTGTCCTGAGTAACAGCTAAACCGAGGTCAAAGTCCATCTGTGTGTTAGCCTCTCTTGTGTTAAAGAGGAATCTTACGCTGTCAACAGGAACTTCGTCAAGCAGGTCGGAAAGTCCGATAGCTTTACCTGTACGTTTGCTCATCTTAACAGCCTCGCCGTTTTTAACAAGCTTTACAAGCTGCATTAAAAGTACGTCGAGCTTTTCGCCATCACAGCCGATTGCATCCATAGCGTTCTGCATACGCATAACGTGGCCGTGGTGGTCAGCACCCCAAACGTCGATGAGTGTTTCAAAGCCACGGTCGAACTTGTTTTTGTGGTATGCGATATCTGCTGTAAAGTATGTAGGGTTGCCGTTTTGTCTGATTAAAACGTCATCCTTTAATTCAAGGTTGTCGATGTACTCCTGAGTTTTGCCCTGAGAAAGAAGCTTCTTTGTGCAGACTTCCTTGTTCTTGTACCAGATAGCGCCCTCTTTTTCGTATGTAAGACCTTTCTCGGTTAAGATGTCAACAACTCTCTTGACGTCGCCAGCCTCGTGGAGTGTGCTCTCAAAGAACCACTTATCATATGTGATGCGGTACTTTGCCATATCAGCCTGCATCTTGTCGATGTTTTTAGGCAGTGCGTAGTCAACGAGCACCTTTTTACGCTTTTCAGATGATACATTAACAAGTGCATCTGAGAACTCGTCAGCGTATGCCTTAGCGTGGTCTGTGATATCTGAACCCTGATAGCCGTCTTCAGGAAACTCTACTGAGTCGTCGAAAATCTGTAGGTATCTTGCCTCCAGTGAGCAAGCGAATTTTTCAATCTGGTTACCTGCATCGTTGACGTAGAACTCACGCCATACATCGTAGCCTGCTTTGTTCATAACAGCGGCTAAGCAGTCACCAAGTGCACCGCCTCGAGCGTTACCCATATGCATAGGGCCTGTAGGGTTTGCTGATACGAACTCTACCATAACCTTCTTGCCCTGACCATAGTCACTGCTACCGTAGTTTTCACCTTCATTAAGCACGTCTTTTACAACCTCTGCAAAATACTGCTTAGATAAAAAGAAGTTGATAAATCCAGGGCCTGCTGTTTCGAGTCTTTCAACAAGTGTATCAGACAGGTCAATGTTCTCTGTGATTGCCTGTGCAATCTTGAACGGTGGCATCCTGAACGCCTTTGCACCTACCATAGCGGCATTTGTAGCTAAATCGCCGTGACTGCGGTCAGCAGGCTCTTCGATTACAAATGCAGGGATAGGGGCGTCTGTAAGCTGTCCGTTTTCTATAGCTTTTTTGATAGCATTTTCGATAGCTTTGCGTAAAGCTTTTTCTGTGTTAATAGATGTGTGTGCCATAATCATTCCTCTTTTTCCTTAACATTTATGTGAAATTCGTTATCTGAAACCAAGTCAGAGAAGAAGTCAAGCTGATAACGTGCGACTAAATCGCCACCGTTGTCGGTGAGATTGTCCTCGATAGCCGATGTGTACACGCCCATCATCAGGTCACCCATGACGGTGTTGTAGTGACACTGATGTCTGACTCCTTGCTGAAGAATAAGACGAGATGGTCTGTCTCCCATACGGATGATTGAAACCTTGCCGTCTTCGACCTTTACAACTGTGTCGAGCACAATGTTTGGGTCTTCTGCGTCATATTCTTTATATTTAATGTATCTGTGACCGTTCTTTTCGATATAGTCACCGGTTACAATAACCTCGATTTTATCCTTTTCTCCGTCAACTTCCTGTATACCTGTGACAGAGATAATGTACTTGTTGTTTTCTTCACTCATATCAGTATTCCTCAATATTTATCTGGCTGACTTTACCCTGCATATCTTTTGATAAGAAAAGTGAAGCTATTTTTTCGAAATTGTCAGGTGTATCACTCACAAAAAACTGTGCTGTACCGTTGTCCTTACAAGTGTTTGAAAGACAGTTTTCTTCTAGCACCTTTTTGGTGTAGAGTGCTGTTTCCTTACCTGAATCGATAAGCAGTACGTCATCGCCCATATAGTCGCCGATAGCTTCCTTTAAAATAGGGTAGTGGGTGCAACCTAAAATAACGGTGTCAACCCCTGCGTTTTTGAGCGGAGAGAGGTATTTTTCAACAACCAGCTGTACTATCCTATCATTGTGGTCGATGATGCCGTTTTCAACAAGCGGTACAAACAGCGGACAATCCTGCTCAAAAACCTGAAAGTCAGGATTCTTCTGCTCTATTCTTGTTTTATAGCTGTGGGAATTGATAGTAGCGGTAGTGCCGATTACGCCGACCTTGCCGTTTTTGCTTTCTCTCAAAGCTGTAAAGCAGGTAGGAAGCACAACGCCTGTGTATGGTACTCCCAGCACGTCCTCTAAATCAGGAGCAACAGAGCTGACAGTTCCGCATGCGGCAACTACCATTTTAACATTATGCTTTAAAAGAAAATTAGCGTCCTGCATGGCGTAGCGTCTGATAGTATCTGTGCTGCGGTTGCCGTAAGGCACTCTGCCTGTATCACCAAAGTATATTATGTTTTCATTTGGCATCGCTTTGAGCATCTGTTTAACAGCTGAAAGCCCGCCGAGTCCTGAGTCAAAAACTCCGATAGCGTTAGTGTTCATAAAGAAAACCTCTTAAAATATAATAGGACATAAATATACTTATATATAATAGCACAAAGTAAAGTAGCTTTCAAGTATTAAAACCTTTGACAAAGAGCGTAATACGATGTATAATTTGGTGCAGAATGATTAAAAGTGTATAAAAGGAATGATTTTATGATAAACAAGGCATTTACTATTGTATGCGACAAAGTGAACGCAGTGCTGGAGCCACAGGGCTACAAAAAGAATAAGGTTAACAATTCTGACAAAAACGAAATGGTTGCACTTTTCACAGGCGAGAATGTTGCATATTCAGTAATCTACTATGTTGACAAAATGCATATGGTTATGCGTTCATGTGCTATGACTGAGGATGGTCCTGACAACGAGTGGAAGACAATGGCCACATGGATGTTCAACCCTGAAACAGACTCAGAGAAGGAAGCTGGCTCTATCGGTAACGATTTTGCTGACGCTGTTTCAACTCCTGTCAACATCAAACGTGTCAAGCAGACTAAGAAAAAGAAGTCAAATGACGAGGGCAGTGCTGACCCTGTTTTCCTTTACAAGCGTCTTGTAAAGTTTTTCCCTGAGTTAAAGGCAGAGATTAAAGAGGAAGAGGACAGCTACTATCCTTTCCGTGCTGTAACATTCTGCAAAGAGCACGTTGTTCCTAAAATAAACTATATGCTCGCACTTGGTGTTAAAGCAGACATCACAAAGCTTATGGGTATTTTATCAGCTCAGTATGTAAACGGCGACCCTGATACACGTGCTATCATCACAATAGTAATTCTGAATTCTGTTGATGAGAAGTACCTCGAGATTATCGAGCCACTTATGTCTGATGATTTGTTAAAGGCGTACAAGCCTGCGTTAAAGCTCAAGGGCAAGAAGGTTAAGCCTGAGAAAGTTAAGAAAGTAGTAACTTCAACAGGTACACGTTTATAAGCAAAAGAGCTTAATAACCATTAGATTTATTGCGATTTTACGGCACAATGACCAATGAAGAGTTGTTGTGCCGTTTTTTTACAAAAATGTTTCAAAAATGTTTCAAAATCGCTTGACTGCTTGACAATATTATGTTATACTTCTACTTACCTCGGAAAAGGGGTCTATTTTTTTGTGCCCTTTTGAGGGAGGCTAAATTATTCCGAGAAATACCGGGAGGTGCCGTTAAATGAGAGTTAAAATCACATTGGCCTGCACTGAGTGCAAACAGCGTAATTACAACACAATGAAAAACAAGAAGAACGATCCTGACAGGCTTGAGATGAACAAGTATTGCAGATTCTGCAAGAAACATACTCTGCACAAGGAAACAAAGTAATCGGAGGGAAAGAACATGGCTGAAGCAAAAGCAAAAGCAAAGAAAAACATTTTTTCTAAGATGTTATCATTCTTCCGTGCGTGCATTGGCGAGATCAAGAAGATCACTTGGCCGGCAATTGGTGCGACAACTAAGAACTTCGGTATCGTAGTTTTAGTTATCCTTATCGCCGGACTGTTCATTTTTGCCCTTGATATGGGTCTGTACGAGCTTCTCAGCTTAGTTATGAACACAGGTTCATCTGCTATTTCTTAATTGATTCAGACTTCGCATTTTACTATTTAAAAGGAGAAGTGTATCATGAGTGAAGCAAGATGGTATGTGGTTCATACCTACTCTGGATATGAGAACAAAGTAGCGTCTACATTGATGACTACTGTAGAAAACCGCGGCTTACAGGATATGATCCAGGACGTCAAGGTTCCTACAGAAATCGTCGCTGAGATTAAGGAAGACGGTTCAACAAAAGAAGTTGAGCACAAGATTTTTCCTGGCTACGTTTTCGTAAAAATGATCTACACTGACCAAACATGGTATGTTGTCCGCAATATCCGTGGCTGTACCGGCTTTGTCGGCCCATCATCAAAACCAGTTCCTCTTTCAGAGAGCGAGGTTTACCGTATGGGCGTGGAAACACGTGTGGTCAAAGTATCGTACAAGGTTGGCGATCAGGTTCGCATCATCGACGGTCCGCTTGAGGACTTCGTCGGCATTGTTGAAGAGCTTGATACCGACAAGAACTATGTTCGCGTCGTAACTTCAATGTTCGGACGTGAAACCCCTGTTGAGCTTGAGCTCAATCAGGCAGAAGCTTTAGAAGAATAAAAATATCTGGAATAATTAGCATAACGCTTTTTATATGAGGGACTAAGTCCCTTGTGGGAGGAGTAAATTTGCGACTCCGCCATCTACCACGAATTTAGGAGGAATAAACAATGGCTCAGAAGGTAACTGGTTATATTAAGTTACAGATTCCAGCTGGTAAAGCTACACCAGCACCACCTGTTGGTCCGGCTCTCGGTCAGCACGGTGTAAACATCGTTGCATTCACAAAGGAATTCAACGAGCGTACAAAAAATGACGTAGGACTTATCATTCCTGTAGTAATCACAGTTTATGCAGACCGTTCTTTCTCATTTATTACAAAGACTCCACCTGCAGCTGTTCTTATCAAGAAGGCTTGTAACATCGAGACAGCATCAGGCGAACCTAACAAGAAGAAGGTTGCTAAGATCACTCGTGAGCAGTGTGCAAAGATTGCAGAACAGAAGATGAAGGACTTAAACGCAGCTTCTATCGAGACAGCTACATCTATGATCATGGGTACAGCTAGATCAATGGGCGTTGAAGTAGTCGACTAATAAATGTATCCGGGTGGGAGGAACTATCCGCTTAACCACCTACTAATGGAGGAAAAAAGATGAAACACGGTAAGAAATATGTCGATAACGCTAAGCTTATCGACAGAACTAGATTATATGATACAACAGAAGCTCTTGACACAGTTGTTAAGACAGCTACTGCTAAGTTTGACGAGACAGTTGAGCTTCACGTAAAGCTCGGCGTTGACTCACGTCACGCTGACCAGCAGGTTAGAGGTGCTATCGTACTTCCTAACGGTACTGGTAAAAACGTAAGAGTTCTTGCTATCTGCAAGGGCGAAAACGAGAACCTCGCTAAAGAGGCTGGCGCTGACTTCGTTGGTGCTGAGGATATGACACAGAAGATTCAGACTGAGGGTTGGATGGACTTTGACGTTCTTATCACAACTCCTGACTGCATGGGTCTTGTTGGTCGTCTTGGTAAAATCCTTGGTCCACGTGGCTTAATGCCAAACCCTAAGGCAGGTACTGTTACTCCTGACATCGCTAAGGCTATCAAAGAGGCTAAGGCTGGTAAGATCGAGTACAGACTTGACAAAACAAACATCATCCACTGCCCAATCGGTAAGGCTTCTTTCGGCACAGAGAAACTCCAGGAGAACCTCGAGACTCTCATGGGTGCTATCGTAAAGGCTAAGCCAGCTGCTGCTAAGGGTCAGTACATCAAGTCATGTGCTGTTACATCTACAATGGGCCCAAGCGTTAGAATCAACCCTAACAAGTTTGGTGGCTAATTAACTACAGGTATTTATACTTTATAGTATTAAATATAATCGCTGTTCTAAAGACAGCAGGTGTCTTTGACATAATGGATTTTCCGCCTGCCGAGGAAGAAGCATTTACATTATTTTTATGTAATTTACTGCCTCTCCCTCAAAAGGAGAGGCTGCTTTTTTTGAACTGCGTAAAACACAATCATTTTACGGAGGTGAATACAAAATGCCAAGTGCAAAGGTTTTAGAGGCAAAGAAGGCTGTTGTTGCTGAACTCGTTGAGAGAATTAACAACTCAGTTACTGGTGTTCTCGTTAGCTACAAGGGTATCAGCGTTGCTGATGACACAGCACTCCGTAAGGAGTTACGTGAAGCTGGCGTAAAGTACACAGTTGTAAAGAACACACTTCTTTCCCGTGCTTGTGAGGAAACAAACCTCACCGGTCTTCAGTGCACTTTAGAGGGCACAACTGCTCTTGCTACAAGTGACGAGGACTACGCTGCTGCTGCAAGAATTCTTGCAAACTATGCTAAGAAGAGCAAGACTTTTGAGCTTAAGGGTGGTTATCTTGACGGCGAAGTAGTTGATATGGCTACTGTTGACAAGCTTGCTAAGCTCCCATCAAGAGATATCCTTCTTGCTAACGTACTCGGTGCATTCCAGGCTCCTATCGCATCCTTCGCTCGTGCCGTACAGGCTATCGTTGATAAGGGCGGCGTTGAGGCTTGTGAGAAAGCTGAGGAAGCTCCTGCAGAGGACACAGCTCCTGCTGCTACTGAGGCTCCTGCTGAAGAGCCAGCTGCTGAATAAGCACAAATTTTCAGCTACTTATTAATTTATTAAAAAAACTACTATTTATTTTTTGGAGGTAATTAAAATGGCATCTGAGAAGATTACTGCTATTATTGAAGAATTAAAAGGCCTCACAGTTTTAGAGCTCGCTGATCTCGTACACGCTGTTGAGGAAGAGTTTGGTGTTTCTGCTGCTGCAGCTGTTGCTGTTGCTGCTCCTGCTGCTGATGGCGGCGCTGCTGCTGAAGAGAAGACAGAGTTCGACGTAGTTCTCGCTTCTGCTGGTGGCAACAAGATCGCTGTTATCAAGGCTGTTAGAGAGGCTACAGGTCTCGGTCTTAAGGAAGCTAAGGCTGTTGTTGACGAGGCTCCAAAGACACTCAAAGAGGCTGTTTCTAAGGACGAAGCAGAAGCTCTCAAGGCTAAGCTCGAAGAGGCTGGCGCTACAGTTGAGATTAAGTAATTTAAATTTACTTATACTTTACTTAAACACTATGAGCACATGGGAAACCATGTGCTCTTTTTTTGGTGCCTTAAGGCGTGGAAATAAACCCCCGGTTCTACCGGGGGAAGAAAACGAGCGGAGCAAAAAATAAAAGGCGAGCTCAAAGCAAGCAAACGTTTCAAAAAAATAAAACCTCCGAGTATAATAGGTAAAGG
>JAFUKO010000065.1 GCA_017473555.1 Ruminococcus sp.
CCAGCTCAAAGACAAACTCCCGTTGATGAGCGAAAGCGAACAGCTCTCACTCTTGTCAACTGATGGTATGCTCGTAAAGCGACCACTGCTTATCGGCGATGACTTTGTGCTGACAGGCTTTAAAGAGGCCCAGTGGACAGAAAAACTCAAATAATAACGAAAAACGGAGGCTACTGATAAGTTGCCTCCGTCTTTTTATTTGAAGATTTATTTACACAAAAAACAGCTTTGAACACACTGTCATTATGATAAGAAACGCAAAGTTAATCACGGTAAACATAAGAAGATACTTTTTGGAGTGACCGGGATATAAAACCCTGAATTCCGAGAAAGTAATCAGACTCGCCAAAGATGCAATCAGCGTACCTGTACCACCGATGTTTACGCCAATAAGCAACGACTGGTAATCGTTTGTAAACTGCGACAGTAAAATCGCTGTCGGCACATTGCTTATAAACTGGCACGACATAACCGATACAAGCAAGGTATCCCAATCCAAAAGCACGTTAAAAAACTCGCTGACAACATCGATTCTCGAGAGATTTCCCGCAAATATAAAGAAGAAAAAGAACGTCATCAACAGCGGATAGTCAACCATCATCAGCGCATCTCTGTCAACAATCAGAAGCACCGCAGTGATTATCACAAGTCCCATCAAAACAGGCATCACCCTGAACACAACTAAAAGCGACATCGCAAAAAGCATCAGGTACAGCACAGTGCGTTTCATACTGAGCTTCTCAGGGAACTTCTCTCTGATTGAGAGCTTTTCGTTTTTTACAAACATACAGCACACAGCAAGCAGTGCAATCGCCAGCAAAAACGGCATCAGCATTATACTGCAAAACTCGCCTGTCGGGATATTGTAGTAAGAGTACAGATATAAGTTCTGAGGATTTCCAAACGGCGTGAGCATACCACCCAGATTCGCCGAAATGTTCTGCAGAATGAACAGATACGCCATGTACTTTTCCTTATGAGTAACCGACAACGCAAAGTATCCCAACGGCAAAAACGTAATCAGCGCCATATCGTTAGCTATGAGCATTGAGCCTAAAAACGTGATGCATATGAGCATCAAAAACAGCGTCCTCAAAGTACCAGTAAGTAGTACGAGCTTTCTTGCTAAAATCGTAAAGAACTTTATATTTCGCAGTGCACACACAACACCAAGCGTTATAAACAGACACGCGAGCGTTCTCGTATCAAAGTAAGACAGATACTCTCTGTCAACAGGCACAAAAAAACATGTCACAACCGCCGCTATCAATGCGACAAACATCACGACGTTTTTCTTCACAAACCGCTTGCCTTTTCGCACAATCTTCTTAAACGTCAGCCGCTTCACTCTTTCAACAAATGTCATACCTTCACCCCTATTAGTTCACCGCTAGGTATGATACATTAAAATCTGTAATTTTGCAAGGACTTTCGTACATATTAACCATTGATTTTTTATATTGAATCCTTTATAATCACACTGTTTTACACTGTTGCAAAGGAGAACCGCAATGCATAAAAAAGGCTCAAAAACTAAAAAGATAATTATTTCAATAATATGCGTTTTACTGGTCCTGATTATTGGCGGTATGTGGTGGTTGTCGGTTGCGATCTACAACGATAACTTCAACAAGCGTTTTGAGTCATATGAACCATATATGTACTATGTGGAAGACTTCGACGGCTTACAGCGAACACAATACAAGTTTGAGTCCAACAAAGGACAACAGCTCACAGGATATATGTACAGCCACGGTAGTGACCAGAAAGGCGTTGTAGTAATCGCACACGGCTTTGGCAGTGGCGGACACAACTCATATATGGATGTTGCAAACTATTTTGCAAGCAACGGCTACTATGTTTTTGCTTATGATGCAACCGGAAATGACGAAAGTGAGGGCGACGGCGTTGGCGGTATGCCTCAGGGTGTGATTGACCTTGAGCACGCTATAGACTTTATAAAACAGCTCAAAGACTACAACAACCTCCCTATAGTTCTGTTCGGTCACAGCTGGGGCGGTTACAGTGTAAGCAGTGTGCTTAGCTACCACCCTGATGTAAAAGCTGTTATTGAATGTTCAGGATTTGAAAGCTCGGCAGGTATGTTTGAGTCCGAGGGTAAAAAGGTCGCAGGCGATGGCATCTATGTAATTATGCCGTTTGTAAAACTCCACGAGTTTATAAAATACGGCAAATATGCATCAAACACGGCAACTGACGGATTCTCTACATCCGATGCCGCTGTTATGATATATCACAGCGAAGATGACACCATTGTACCTCCAGAGTACGGCTACGATATTTTTTACGAGCTGTACAGGGATGACCCACGTTTCAGATTTATTCATCCTGACAACCGTGGTCACAACTACGTTTATCACGATATGACCTACATAAACGAGTTCAACGCTGAGTTTGACGAGTGGCTCAAAACCCTCGACTACGATTACAACGCTGAAAACAACAAAGAGCGTTTTATCGCCGACA
Organism: Ruminococcus sp.; assembly: GCA_017473555.1. Lineage (GTDB taxonomy): Bacteria > Bacillota > Clostridia > Oscillospirales > Acutalibacteraceae > Ruminococcoides. The sequence goes on from JAFUKO010000065.1 coordinate 2,488, forward strand.
AAGAAAACTATATCAACGAAAACCTCGACCGAAAGAGATGGAGCAATATGCTTGACGCCGAATTGTTTGAGCAGTTCCTTGAGTTTTACAACGCAAGCATTGAATAATCATAGAGGACATTTTGTTTAACGCTGAACTCCTCTATAACAACACAACTATCGTATAACATCCACCATTACGCAAAAAACGGCACTCCGTACGGAGTGCCGTTTGTGTTTTTATTATCCCTTAACAGCGCCGGCTGCAACACCCTTGATGATGTGCTTCTGGCATGTAAGATAGAATACGATAACAGGGATGATAGAGAAGACGATAAGTGCCATGATTGCACCAAGGTCTACTGCACCGTAGCTTCCCTGTAGGTACTGGATATGAATCGGAATTGTCATATACTTGTTTCTGTCGAGCACGAGATATGGGAGTAGGTAGTCGTTCCAGATCCACATAATCTCTAAGATACCAACAGAAATCATTGTAGGCTTGAGCATTGGAAAAACAACGCTGAAGTATGTTCTCAGTGGGCCACAGCCGTCGATAGCGGCAGCCTCTTCAATCTCAAGCGGAATACTCTTGATGAAGCCGGTGAACATAAACACCGCAAGTCCTGCACCAAAGCCCAGATATATAATCGGGATTGTCCAAGGAGTGTTGAGCTTAAGTCTGTCAGCAGTCTTTGAGAGTGTGAACATAACCATCTGGAAAGGCACTACCATCGAGAATACGCAGAGATAGTATATAACCTTACAAGTGGTGTTGTTAACTCTTGCCAAGAACCACGCTGCCATTGAACAACAAATGAGAATAAGAGCACTTGAAAGCAGTGTGATAACTGTTGTGTAAAGAACTGACTTGAAGAACGGATAGTTACCAAAGGTCATACCCTTGATGTAGTTAGCCCAGCCGACAAAGCTCTCGGCATCAGGAAACTTAAAGGTATCAGTCTTAACAAAGGTATTTTCCTTAAATGAGTTTAGAAGAACAACAAATATCGGCAGAACGTATACAACCGAAATAATTGAGAACACAACCGTTAACGAGGTTTTTCCAGCCTTTGAAGTTTTCTTTAACTTTTTAGTCTTAGTAGCTTCTGCCATTACTGCTGCACCTCCTTGCTCTTTGATGAACGAAGTTGCAAGATAGAAATAGTTGCAACCAAGATGAAGAATATAACAGCCTTAGCCTGACCTGTACCTCTTGCAAACGAACCCTCACCGTAGAAGGTGTTGTAGATGTTAAGAGCGAGCATTTCAGTTGTCTTAACAGTTCTTAAGAGTCCGTCAGCAGTAACCTCTGTCGCAAACGGTCTGCCGTCTGTGAGGGCTAAGTTCTGGTCGAAGAGTTTAAATGAGTTTGTAAGTGTCAGGAACATACAGATTGTGATAGATGGCATAACGTTAGGGATAGTAACCTTCCACAGAGTCTGCCATTTGTTAGCGCCGTCAATATCAGCAGCCTCCATCATATCGCCAGGGATAGCCTGTAAGCCTGCAATATAAATGATCATCATATAACCTACCTGCTGCCAGCACATGAGGATGATAAGACCCCAGAAACCGTACTTTGTTTCAAGCAGGATAGATGTGTTGAAGTGAGATAAAACACCGTCAAAAATCATGCTCCAGATATAGCCCAGAACGATACCGCCGATGAGGTTAGGCATAAAGAATACTGTACGGAAAATGTTAGTACCCTTGATGTTCTGAGTGAGCACGTAAGCGGCAGTAAACGCGAGCACGTTGATCAGCACAAGTGACACAACCGCATATAGCGCTGTATACCAGAACGCATGCAGAAAGCCCGGGTCTGTGAGTGCTTTTACGTAGTTTGAAAATCCGATGAACTCAGCATCGCTTGTTGTTTTGAATTCGCAGAAAGAAAGGTATATTCCCTGACAGAACGGCCACACGAAACCAATCGCAAAAGCACATACCATCGGTAAAATAAATATCGGGAATGCACGCTTCAACGGCTTTCTCATCAGCTTTGAGTTAACCGTAGCACTGTAATCCTGCTTTTTCTTCTTTTTCTTTTTAGTGACATCTGCCATAAGAATGCCCCCGTTTCTTTGAGAGTATACCGTAAACCGGTCGCCACGGTGCAGACCTTTGAGTCCTAACCGTGATATATAAAAACAATAAGGGGGCAGGGCAGATAGCCCCACCCCCAAGGAATCAATATTTTGTGTTATGTCTAACCGCCTAAAAATTAGCCATTAACAGCAGCGTACTGTGTAGCCCAGCCGTTTACGAAAGCTGTCTCAACGTCAGCCCAATCGCCGCCGTTGCAGTACTTTGTCATAGCGTCAACTACGCCAGCTCTCCACTCGTCAACGTTTGGAGTGTAGTTGAATGCCCATGCTACAGAATACTTACCCTCTTCGAGGCAAGCCTTTGCGTTCTGGAAGAATACGTTCTCGTTAGCAGCAGCGCCCTTGTATGGGATTTCGCCGAACTGCTCAGCCATGCACTTTGTGCCAGCCTCAGATGTAACCATCCACTTCATGAAAGCGATAGTAGCATCGATGTCTTCCTGTGGAGCCTTTGCGTTAACTGCCCAGCAGTTCTCTGTACCAGAGCAAAGACCAGCTTTCTCCTCGCCTTCTACGCCGCAGTAGATAGGGATCATCTGGAGGTCTTCTGGGTTCATAGCATACTTATCAGCAGCTGTGAGGTTAGCATATTCCCAAGAACCGTTCTGGTAGAATACAGCTTCGCCCTTACCAAACTCAGCCTCAGCGTCTTTACCAGCTGTAGCGAGCTCTGATGGCTTTGTAGCAGAGTTGTTCATGTAGAGATCCCAGATGTTCTTGAAATTCTCAAGGTATGTGCCCTTGATTTCAGCAGGGCAGCCGTCCCACTTGTCAGCAACTGACTCGTAGTAGAGTGGCATGTTAGCAAGGTGACCAGAGAATCTCCATGATGAAGAGTCGTCAAGACCTGATGATGTGAAAGCATCGAAACCGAGCTCAGCAGCTCTAGCGTGGATGTCTTCAACGATAGTCTTTAAAGAAGCGAAATCTTTGATATCTGTGATTTCGTAGCCAGCTGTCTTTAAGAGAGCCTTGTTAACGATGATACCAAATGACTCGTAGCAGTAGCCGATAGAGCAAGCCTTACCGTCTGCATCGTAGAGTGTGAAGTCATCTGTTGAAAGCTCGTTGTAGATGTCTGTGCCCTTGAGGTCTAAGCAATAGTCGCCCCATGTAGCAACGCCAGCCTGGTTACCTACTACGAAGAGAGTAGGAGCGTCAGTCTTATCCATCTCAGATGTGAGAGTCTGTGAATATGTACCGGAAGCAGCAGTAACAACCTTTACGTCAACGCCTGTTTCCTCTTTGTAAGTAGCAGCGATAGCCTGTAAAGCCTCGTCAGCCTCTGGCTTGAAGTTGAGCCAGTAAACAGAACCCTTAGCAGCAGAATCGCCACTTGCACCATCTGTGCCACCGCAAGCTGCTAAAGAAGCAACCATAAGAACAGCAAGAATTAATGCGATAATCTTTTTCATGTGTAATTCATCCTTTCCTAAATGAAAAATAAAATTTGTGCCGTATAGACACGCGTGTGAGATTTTAGGCAATCGCCTATCACGCTATAAATTATAGCCTATCAAACCGCATCTTGTCAACAAAAATTGTGCACCTTTCACATAAAAATCAAATTCTACACCTTAACCCATGAAAAGCCAGTATTCATCAAGGATTAAAGCCAAAACCCGACCGCAATCCCCTCGACTTATACTAAATATTAATCATAATTGAAACAACTATTACAATATTGTAAGCCACAAAAAGACCATAAACTGATGGGCACGTTCTTAATATGC
>JAFUKO010000066.1 GCA_017473555.1 Ruminococcus sp.
GAAAGGGTTTCGCTGACTTTTGCAGGCTCTATAGCTTCGCTTTTTATTTTAGCGATTTCTTTTCTGCAATGATTGTAGTACATTCTGTTAGCACAAGCACCTATAACGATGTCAAGCACTAATGTTATAAAAGCTATCAGCATAAAGATGAGGATAATGGACAAATCCTTATCAGTCATCTGTGAATAATACGTCAGAAATGCAGCGTAGTCATTCTGGGATGTTGCTTCGAATAGTTTGTCGTAAGCGTTATTTGAAACAATATAATAGTTGAGGTAGAGGTAAAGAACTGTCAACACTGTTTGGATAGCGGTGATGATTGTACCCACCTTATACATTTTTCTGAAGAGGAGATATCCTCCGCCAAAAAACATAGCACAGAAATTAAATCTCGATCTTGAGAAGTTTTTAATGCTGTTGAACACTGTGATAAAGTACGGTGTGTTCTGTTTAACATATTTTGCAACTTCTCCGGCCGTAACTCCGTCACCAAGATCCGAGCTCGGACTGACGCCTGCAAGCGGGTCGAACATCATCACGTTCGGGTTGCCACCAAATGGGACAGGACCTTGCTGTTGAGTATAGGTGTTTTGCGTATTCTGTGTATTCACAGCGTTATCGTTAACTTTATTCTCATGTAGTGAGCTTCCGCATTTAGTACAGAAAAAAGCCTCTTCGCTGTTTTTGGTACCGCATTTTTTGCACAAAACAATTTTTGCGTCTTCAGAATCTATATTCTGTTTAATATCTTCCTGATAGTCAAATCCGTCTTTGTGCTTTATGGTGTTAGCACATTGTCCGATACTCTGGTAACACTCTCTGTGATGGGGAGTGCCACATTCAGGACAAACGACAATATCATCACCTACGTGAAAGTACTTGTCGCAGACGGGACATTTATTACCAATATAGTCCATACACTACTCCTAGTTTAAGCTTCGTTAACATTATAACAAATAAACATAAAAACTGCAACATATTTATTATATACTAACTTTACATTTGCTAAACTTTAGGTTATAATTAAGTTGAAATAATAGGCAAAGAGGTATTATATATGCTCCAATTTGAAGAATTAAGACTTGCACTCGAAGCACTTCGTCCTGAAATCGATGACTTAAGCTCTGCTTTGGGACTTGATGCTATGAGAAGTGAAATCGAACAGCTCGAGAATCGTGCTGCTGAACCAGGCTTCTGGGATGATATGGATAATTCACAGAAGATTTTACAGCGTACCAGCAATCTCAAAGCAAAGGTTGAAAAGTACGAAAAGCTCGATATGCGTTATGAAGACACCCTGGCTTTAATTGAGCTTGGTAATGAGGAAGAGGACCTTTCTCTTCTGGAAGAAGCACAGGCTGAGTTTGATGCTATCAAATCCGACCTTGAGAGTCAGCGCCTTTCAACACTTCTGACAGGTGAGTACGATGCTAATAACGCTATTCTTACTTTCCACGCAGGTTCGGGTGGTACAGAGGCTCAGGACTGGGCTGAAATGCTTTATCGTATGTACAGCCGTTGGGCAGCTGCTCATGGCTTTAATGTTAAAGAAATTGACTATCTCGATGGTGATGAGGCTGGACTTAAGAGTGCTGTGCTTCTTATCGAGGGTGAAAACGCTTATGGTTACTTAAAGAGCGAAGCAGGTGTACACCGCTTAGTTCGAGTATCTCCATTTGACTCAGCAGGCAGAAGACATACAAGCTTTAGCTCACTTGAAGTTATGCCTGAAATCAACGACGATATCAAGGTTGAAATTCCACCTGAGGAAATAAAAATGGACGTTTACCGTGCATCCGGTGCCGGTGGCCAGAAGGTCAATAAGACATCATCTGCTGTACGTCTTACACATATTCCGACAGGTATTGTTGTTGCGTCACAGGTGGAGCGTTCACAGTATCAGAACCGTGACGTTGCTATGAAGATGCTTATCTCAAAGCTTGTTGAGATCAAAGAACGTGAGCATCTTGAGAAAATCGAGGACATTAAAGGCGTTCAGAAAGAAATCACATGGGGTAGCCAGATACGTTCTTACGTATTTATGCCTTATACATTGGTTAAGGACCATCGTACATCTTTTGAAACAGGTAACATCAACGCTGTAATGGATGGCGACCTTGACGGCTTTATCAACGCTTATTTAAAGAGCCTTAGTTTAGGCGAGCTTGAGGGTTAAGCTTAATATAAAAACCTAATCTGTATTAGTGGAGGTCACTATGAAATATTTAGTTATGCTGTGTGACGGTATGGCTGACCTGCCATTTGCCGCACTTAACGATAAAACACCAATGGAATTAGCTTATAAACCTTGTATGGATTCTCTTGCAAAAAAGGGTGAAGTAGGTTTAGTAAAAACTGTTCAGGACGGTATGAAACCGGGTAGTGATGTAGCTAACCTTGCAGTACTTGGCTACGATGCTAAAAAATACTACTCAGGACGTTCACCACTTGAAGCTGCCAGTATCGGCATCGACTTGAAGTCTACAGACGTAACATTCCGTTGTAACCTTGTTACACTCTCTGACGAGCCTGAGTATTCTGATAAAACAATGGTTGACTATTGTGCTGATGATATTTCTTCAGCAGAGGCAAAAATCCTCATCGAATATATCGAAGAAAAGCTCGGAAATGATACATTTTCATTCTACCCAGGTGTGTCCTACAGACATTGTTTAGTATGGGACAACGGTGTTGTAGACGGTCACAACCTCACACCACCTCACGACATTACAGACAGACCTATCAAAGAGTACATTCCACAGGGCGACAATGTTTCTGAGCTTTACGATATGATGAAGAAGAGCTACGATTTACTCAAAGACCATCCTGTCAACCTTGAACGCATCAAACGTGGCAAGCGTCCTGCTAACTCAATCTGGCTGTGGGGCGAGGGTACTAAGCCTGCACTTGATAGCTTTGAGGATAAATTCAACAAAAAGGGCAGTATGATTTCTGCGGTTGACCTGTTAAAAGGTATCGCTATCTGTGCAAAAATGAACTCTGTAGACGTTGACGGAGCTACAGGTTATATTGACACTAACTTTGAAGGTAAGTGTAGCGCCGCTATTGAGGAATTCAAAAAGGGTCAGGATTTAGTGTACATACACGTTGAAGCTCCTGACGAATGTGGACACAGAGGAGAGGCTGAGAACAAAGTCAAGTCGCTCGAGATTATTGACGAGAAGATTCTTTCTCCTGTTGTTGAATTCTTACGTTCATATGATGATTTCGCAGTTTTAGTCTGCCCTGACCATCCAACACCGCTTTGTATTAAAACACACTCTTCTGACCCTGTGCCATATCTTATCTACAGCAGTAAGAACGAGATTGACGGCGTGGATGTATTCACAGAAGCTACTTGTAAATCTACAGGCAATTACATCGCTGAGGGTTACACAATGATGGAGTATTTCCTCACAAAATAAATATTTATACATAAAAACCGCTTGCGTTATATAAAACACAAGCGGTTTAATTTTACATTTCTAAAGCTTCTTCCAATGCATTTGCAAGCTGATCAGGACAAGATGTTCCTCTACCACCACAGTCGATACCTTTGAGCCTTTCAATAGCATCGTTTGCATCCATACCGACAACAAGTTTTGCAACACCCTGTGTATTTCCTGAACATCCACCCAAAAATTTACAGGAAACGATTACGTCGTCTTCGATTTCAACCTCTATCATACGTGAGCAAACGCCACGTGGAATATATGTATGTTTCATATCATTACCTCCTATGCGTGTATATTATATTCGTGATATTCACCGTAGTCAATAAAGGTTATGAAAAAATATTTGAAAATACTATGGCACAATCAGTGATAATATGATAAAATACTAGGACAAGTTTAAATATACATCATTTTTCGGAAGTTGGTACAATGAATTATCAAATCAATTTAGGAGCATGGGGAAGCGTTTTTGCTGTGCCTACAGCATTAGTTGACTCACACATAAAAATCGCAACTGAATCACAGTTAAAGGTGCTTTTGTATATACTGCGTAATAGCGAAGCTGAAAACAGCGTTGATAGTATTTCAAAGGCAGTTTCAGTGCACCCCGATGAGGTAAAAAACGCAGTTGATTTCTGGATATCACGTGGACTTATTGCTAAAAAATCCGACGCCTTATCTGTACCTGCTGCTGAAAATAGTGAGTCCAAAAATGTTATGGAAGAGCCTGTTGTAGAGGCAAAACCTGCCATTAAACCTCGTGCTGTTTCACGTTCACAGCGACCTGACCCGACTTTCGTAGCCAGACGACTTGCCGAAAATACCGAACTATCCCAGCTTATGGATGAAGCTCAGATTGCTCTTTCAAAACCACTTTCAAGCGGAGATACCGCAACACTTGTGATGCTTCACGATACTGATGGACTTCCGTGCGATGTTCTGGTACTTCTTATCAACTACTGCGTTTCAATTGGAAAAGGCAATATGCGTGCAATTGAACGTATGGGTACCCAGTGGGGAGCAGAGGAGATTTATACATTAGAACAAGCTGAACAGAAGATAATTCGCCTTTCTCGGTCAAGCAATGCGTGGACAAAGGTTTCTAAAGTGTTTGGAATCAGAAACATCGGTTCTCCGACAAAAACTCAGCTTTCTTATGCTGATACATGGGTGAATGAGTGGAAATTTTCTGATGATATGCTGCTCGAAGCATACGAGCGATGCGTTAATCAGAAAGGTGAGTATAACATAAAATACATCAACGGCATTTTATCAAAGTGGTACGCTGCGTCAATCTTCAATCTTGACGACTTAAAGCAAGCTGATGAGAGTGGCTCAAAAGCAAAGAAGAGTAAAAAGAACGATGCAAGCGGCTTAACAGAGCTTGATGACTATGATATTATGATGTTTAAGAACAAAAGTCTGTATAATGATTAGGTGATATTATGGCTTATAGTAAAAAAATATTTGATTCGGCAACAGAAAAGTTGAACGCTCGCCGCACCAGTGCACTGAATATGGCTGAATACAGGACTAGAGAGGTTTATACAGCTATCCCTCGTATAAAAGAGATAGAAACAGAGCTTTCATCTGTTGGTATCAGTACAGCGAAAGCCGTACTTAGCGGCAAGGATGTAGTAGCTGAACTTAATGCTTTAAAAGAAAAAAACTTCGCTTTACAGAATGAACTGAAGAGTTTGCTTGTGTCAAATGGATACTCCGAGGATTATCTCGAGCCTCAGTTTGTCTGTGATAAATGCTCTGATACAGGTTATATCGAGCTTGATAATAAAACCATCACCTGTGATTGCTATAAAAAGCTTCTCAGTGCCGCTGCCTGCGAAGAATTAAACAAGATTTCACCGTTGTCACTTTCTACCTTTGACAGCTTCAATCTTTCTTATTATAGCGAAAGACCTGATGCAAATGGAAATGTTCCGTATAAGAGGATGACTAATATTTATAATCATTGTCTTAATTACGCAAAGACTTTCAGTAAAAACTCAAAGGGTCTTTTACTTATGGGTTCAACAGGTCTTGGCAAAACTCATTTAAGTCTTGCTATTGCTAATGAAGTAATAAACGAGGGTTATTCAGTAGTTTACGTGTCTGTACCTGATATATTATCAAAGATTGAAAGTGAGCATTTTTCTTACTCTTATTCTAACGAACAGGAGATTATGCAATCACTTTTAGATTGTGACTTGCTCATACTTGATGATTTAGGAACCGAGTTTTCTACTCAGTTTAGCACTACTACAATTTACAATATATTTAACACCCGTATAAATATGGGCAAGCCTCTTATTATTAACACAAATCTTGATGTTGATGAACTTGGCAAGATTTATACAA